>NZ_CAXYKL010000102.1:0-67608 GCF_964277725.1 uncultured Novosphingobium sp.
AATATTTACGACGGCGTTCCGTGCGGGTGATGACCTCGATCCGGCCCATCTCCTGACCTCCTTATGGAGTCCAGAAGGAGACTCCTATCGGCCCTCCCTCGCCAACGGGGCCGGAAGGCGCAACGCGCCGGAGACCGGACGCTTACGAGCGTTCAAAGGTAACAAGCGAGCGCTACAGGATAACGCATGGCTTGGGACAAACGAGCCCGCTAAGCACGCGGCTTATATCGCCTGGAGAAGGAATGGCGCGCCGGTCTGCTGACGGCAAGACCCGCGCGCCCTTGTGTCTCAAATCAGAATTCGATCTCCAACGTACCTTGGATTTGACGCGGTTGCTGACGCACGCCCCAGTTCAAGTTGGTATCGGTAACGATGTTTTTATTATTGAGAAGATTCAAAGCAGCGAGGCTCAACTTTGCCTTCACAGGCCCCAGCGGCAAATCGCTGAGAGTCACGCGGCTATTCCACACGTTATCCTGGGAACGCAACGTCACCTGACCCACGTTGTAGACCGGTGCCTTATGATATGGCGTGGTATAATTCCAGTCCAGGTGAAGCGCGAGTTCCATGTCACCCACTGGCACGCTGTAGTCGCCGGCCAAGCCGATGATCCACCGCGGCATGAAGGTCAGGAAGCGCCGGTCGCATGTCGGACCGCAGTTGTAGGGCGGTTCCTTGCCGCTCTGGATGGAGCCCGAAGCCGTGAACTTCAGGCCGTCCAATGGGTTGGCCACTGTCTCGACTTCGATCCCGCGCAACTTGCTGGTACCGGGGATATTCTTGGTATCGATGATCGACGGGTTGATCGGATCAACCACGTTGGTCTGGCGATCCTTCACCCAGCTATGCCATGCCGCGATGTTGAATTGCACGTGACGATCGAAAAGCTGAGACTTCAGGCCAAGCTCGACCTGCCGGTTTGTTTCCGCATTGAACGGCGTAAATGCGGGCGACGTTATGGCAATGCCGCCAGCTCGAAATGCCTGGGCGTACCGCGCGTAAAGGTTGAAGTCGGAGTTGGGCTGATAGGCGATGGTGAACGCCGGATCGAAGCGAGACTCGGTAACCGGCGAAGTATAGCGCGGTGGGCTGAGGATAACGCCGTTCAGCGCATCG
The DNA here is from genome assembly GCF_964277725.1 of uncultured Novosphingobium sp. Taxonomy (NCBI): domain Bacteria; kingdom Pseudomonadati; phylum Pseudomonadota; class Alphaproteobacteria; order Sphingomonadales; family Sphingomonadaceae; genus Novosphingobium; species uncultured Novosphingobium sp. The sequence continues at coordinate 1,117 of NZ_CAXYKL010000102.1, forward strand.
CGCCGTGCCACTTTTTCGTCGTCCGTATAACGTAGACCCAGTGTCAGCTTCAACTGATCATCCAGTATAGCTGGCGTATATGTCGCTTGCCCGAAGATCGCGAAAGATGTCGCCCGAGCCGAAGCCTGCGTGGCGCCGCCTGCAAGGATAAAGGGTTCGACGGCCACCGGCGGATTAGTACCGTTGTAGACGATCGAAAACATGGTGGTTCGGCGATCAATGACCTTCTCACGGAAATAGAATGCGCCGATAGCGTATTCCAAGCGCGGCAATGAGCCGATCAATTGGATTTCCTGGCTGAACGCCTTGCTGCTGACAAAGCCCTGCCCGATAATGCCAGACACCCGGCGTGTCGGGCTGAGCGTGACGAGGGTGTTCGCACCGTTCAGCGTGTTTGCGCCGTCTTCGGTTACCTTGCGGTAAGCGGTGATGGATTTGACCTGAAGGTTGTCGCTCACGTCATAAGTGGTCGTCAGCGCGTGACCCTGAATGCGGGTCTTGAAGCCACCCACCCAAAGCGGGATCCAGCTTTCCCGAACCCTCGACGGGTCGACCTGGCGCGCGCCCAACGGTAAGCCGATACGATAGATATATTCCTGCGTATAATCCAGCTTGGTATTGTCATAAGAATACTGGGCGCTGAAATCACTGCTTGGTGTCCAGCGCACCTGAACGCGGCCACCGATATTGTCCTGCTCGCCGAAATCACGGTGGCGGCTCAGCGTCTGGCCTGGGGCAAGCGCCTTGTTTTTCACAAAGCCATCAAAGTCGGTCTTCACGCCATCGACGCGGATCGCGATATTCGCGAATTCGGGAAGGTTCAGGCGTACGTACTCCTCGCGCATACCAAAGCTGCCGATCGTGGCGCCGATACGGCCGCCGAACTCTCCGGTCGGACCTGCCGAGGTGATCGACAAGGCACCGCCCTCGGCATTCCGGCCAAAAAGCGTGCCCTGCGGGCCACGCAGGACTTCGATACGCTCCGGATCGATAATCTTGCTGGTCAGGCCCTGCGGGCGCGGGATGTAAACACCGTCGATATAAAGGGCGGTTCCTTGTTCGCGTGTTGCCTCCGTCTGCGCGGAGGTGGAGATGCCGCGGATAACGATTGCGGGCTGGCCGCTGCCCGCTTGTCGGCTGATGCGCAGACCCGCCAGCGCCGTTGTCTCGAGACTGGCAACGCTTTGAATGCCACGCGTCTGGAGTTCTGCTGCCGACAACGCCGAAATCGAAATCGGCACATCCTGCAAACGCTCGCTGCGCTTTTGAGCGGTTACGACGATATCAATATTGTCCGCATCATTTGTCTGCGCAGCGGCGACACCGCTGGTGCATGCGATAGCTGCAACGATCGCGATGGACGAAACCCACATGATTGGCGGAATTGTAGCAGAAAAACGTGTCATATGCCCTCCCCTGGGTGCCGGCTTCGGCGCTGTTTATCGCGAGGGGATGCGCGTTTCACGGCCAGGCCTATGCAAGCGGCACCAAAGGTGGGTGACGCAGCGCAAAAAGCATATCATTCAAACGGCTTGGCCAAAGTCGACGGGTGTTACGCCAACTTCCCATCCTCCTCCGTATCCCGGCGCTTCAGTCCGGTGATTTTGGAAATATGCCTTACTTGGTGCTTGGCGAGAATGGGCAATATCGTCATCATCGGGGGGTAAAACGGGAGAGTGCCATGGCGCGGCCTATCGCAGTGCTAGCTCTGCAGGGATCATTGATGACGAGCATCGGATTGTTTCTCGATTGCTTTCATCTCGTGCAAAACGAGGCGAGCGCCGTGCTTGGCGAGCGAGAGATGGTGAGCATGACTTCGCCTATCCAGTTACTTGGCATGCAGGATGGCCCCGTCAGGTTGCGGGGGGGGGCACACCATCATGGCAGCACAGATCAGCAACACGGACTTGCCGCGTCACGTTCATCTGCCGGACTTCGACCCCGCAGGTGAAGGAGCGGAATTTATCGACGACCAGGCCGCGATCATTCGATGGCTACAGGCTCAGAACGCAGCAGGTTGCACCTTTTCAGCGACGGGCGAATCCATCCGCCTGCTGGCGATGGCCGGTTTGTTGAAAGAAGGGCCGGTCGTCCTGCCCAGAAGGCTCGTGCCATGGTTCCGTGCCAATCATCCTCAAGTGCGGGTGGAACCATTCGCTCCGTTCATTGATCAGGACGGCATTGCCACATGCGGGAGCGTGGCCGGAGAAGCCTCGATGTTGCTGCGGCTGATCGACCGCATGATCGCGCCCTGGGTGGCCCATTCCGTAGGGGCGCATCTGGGTGTCCGTACCGAGCCAGGACCGACGGGCGCCAGCGATGATATCGTCACGACGGCGCAAGTCTGGATTGGACGCAATTCGACGGCAGACGTTAGGTTCTCCACGTTGGCGGCCAACTTGGGTATCAGCCAATCTACGCTGACGCGGCGATTTCGCGAGCAATTGGGAATGACGCCGGGCACATACCTTCAGAAAATCAGGGTGGATGCGGCCATTCAGCAATTGGTGCATACCCGAAGGCCGATCGGCCAGATTGCGAATATCGTGGGGTATGACGATATCAAGTCCTTCCGCGCCGTTTTTCGCGCCCGCACTGGCTCAAGCCCCAAGCAATATCGCGTTGCCTATGGGGCTGAGCCGCCAAAACCGCCGTCATGACATTCTCGACATGGACCAGTGTTTGCGCGATGGTCATCCCGAAGTGCAGGGAGAGACATAATGAGCGATGAGACTTCAAAGACCATGTTCAGCGGCGGTATGGATTGGCTCGAGGATCATCGTCGTCGATATCTGTCTTCAGGCGGCAGTGACGGACATATCATCGACCTCAGCTTCAGTGGCGGTCGCGCGTTCTCACCGCACTTATTGATCCGGTATATTGGACGAAAGACTGGGCGGACCTTCATCACTCCGCTTTTCTACGGTGTCATTGGCGGCGAGGTGGTGATCGCCGCCTCGAAAGCGGGTGCGGACCATCATCCCTCTTGGTATCTCAATCTCATCGCCGATGACGCCATCTGCTTCCAGATCGCCACGCAGGCTTTTTGTGCCACCTGGCGCGAACCGGAGGACGAGGAGAGGGAGCGGATATGGAACTTCATGACGTTCAACAACCCGCCCTTCGCGCAATATCAGGCGACTACGCAGCGCCTTATCCCGTTAGTCTTGATGCGCGCCGTGGAGCCGATCGCTCCTTTTACCGAAGCTGATCTGAACTGATCAGAGCTAAGACAGTGCACCAAGCCCGTCATAGGGTTGAGGAAGCGAAGCGGTGTCGAAGTAATCGCGCCATGCCACGATCTTGCCGTTACGCACCTCAAACGCGCCCATGACGGGAGTGGTGAAGAAGACATTCCCGTGTCCATCAACCATGTCATCCACGCGTTCGGTCAGCACCATGTGACCAGCACAAGCGATCGCACTCGTCCGAACATGCATGATTCCGCCGCCAGTTGTGCGATCGTAATGTCTCGCAAATTCGAGAATTTCGTCGATACCAACCGATTTTGACATGCCGATATTCTCGTAGACGGAATCATCGGAAAAGTACTCTTGCACACCTCGCTCCCAACCTCCGGGGGTGTCCCAAGTCGCCAAGAAAGCCTCAACGATGGCGATTTGGTCTGACATCATCTTGCTCCAGGGGCGAGTTCAGGCAGAAAAGGCAGCTTTTTCTGTCAAAATCGGCGCAACCGAACGTGGTGATCGACCTGATATGCTTTGCGGAAACTTCGAGCTCAAGATGAATGATGCGACAGCCCAGCGCCCTATTCAACCTGTAGGCGGTGTTCTTTGTGCGCCAGCAAAACAAGTGACGCTATCAGAGGCCCCTAATATCGGGCCTGGTTTGCATCAACCGCATCGCGAATTTTCTGCCGACACGTTATGCCATAAAATCCGGGGCGATGGGGCGGACACCATCTTGCCGCTATAAGCCCGCAAAGACATTTATGATCTGTCGACGGGGTGGGAGCCTAGGTAATTGGCCCAGCCTCCCGCCGCGCTCTATGCCTCAATTTGCCGGTACGCTTTCGAAGAACGCCTTACCCTCTTCGGTCGGATATACGTATTCGAGGTAATGACCCAATTCGGGCGCATCGACGTAGGCAAAGCGTACGATATCGGCCTGGCCGCCGAAGATGACGGGCTTGTTCTCCCGCTCAAGTAACGCCTCCATCTTCGCCCACTCAGCATCGTCGTGGATATAATACCCAAAGTGATGCAGGTGTATGGCGAACTCGCCCGTTTTTGGCAGCCAATCGGTATATAGCGGCATGTCCGTGCCCACCGCTTGAATCACTTCGATCTGGTGTCCTCTCACCCATGCAAGGCCGATCTCCATGCCTCCTCCAGGGGCAAAGGACGTCCATTCATGCACGCCATAGCGCTCGCCCAACACCTGCCTCGCACGAGCGAGGTCGGTAGTGACATAGGCGGTCTGGAATAACTCGAAGGCCAAAGACCCGTTGATCAGGGGGGTCTGAGGCGGCCGGACAACATTGACAGTCATAATAACTATCCTTCACCCAATCCAGCGCGGACCTGGTCCGCAGTGATACCATAATCTTCCAGCTTGTAACTATGAGCGCCATGCTTGTCAGCGGGATTGGCTGCCAACCATTTCACCATGGCGGTGGCAACTTCATCGCTCAATGTCAGTCCGAAGTGTTCGTAGATATTGCGCACGGTCTGCATCGGATCGCGATGGAAGTCCAAATGATTGATATCGAGGATCTGGCCTTCCTGACGCTTTTCGCGTGTTGCATCGGTAGCCTTTTTTGCCTGTGTCCAATAGGCCAGTTCGCGCCTGCCGATCATCTCGAGATGGGGATCATCGTAGAACATCTGACGCGGACCGGCCAGGACGCTTCCCAGCGAGCCCAAAGACTTTACCGGGTCACGATGGGTGATGACCACGCGGGCATCGGGAAACGCTGTAAACAATTCGTCAAGATGGCCGAAATGCCCCGGGTTCTTCAGTAGCCAAGTACGATCATCATTCAATCCAATCAGTCGGATGGTATCTGCCAAACGCTGATAAAGCGGCGTTTCATCTTGAGACTGGAACCAGGCATCATACTCGGGAACGATATAGATCGATGTGAAGCGGTTCGCGATGAAATCCAGGCGCAGGATTTCGAGGCATTCATCAACCTCGTCAGCAACGATATCGTGAGACACACGCAACTGCGGCACCATCTCGAAGAGCTTTTCTAGCGCTGCCAAGGCATTCTGGTACCCCTGCTCCTGCGGCCACTTGGCCCGGGACGGGCGCGGCTTGGGCCACGATGTGAGCCAGTGATCCAGTCCTTGGAATTGCGGATCAACTGAAAGCAACTTGTGCAGCGCCGTGGTTCCTGTGCGCGGGATCCCGCAAATCACGAGCGGTCGATCAATTTTGCGCGTGCGCCATTCGGGATTTTTCTTCCACTCGTCTTCCCGTATCAACCGGCCGACCAGAGCGACGATCAGATCGTCGCGCAATGCAGCCCTCCCGTTTTCCGTCAAAAGCGGAGAAGAAAGATGGTCTGCCAACATTGCCAGGGGCTTGCGAAAGCCATCTGGGCCAAAATCAGTCAACCCGGTTCGGCGCGACGCCTCGGCGCACAACTCATCAACCGTGAGGCTATTTTGCACTGTATCGTCTTGCATCATTCTTTACCACTTTGTCCGCATCTGCAAAGACCGTGCGCGCGCTCTGATCCGCGCATCGCGTTCCTGCGCATCAATTACCGGTGTATCGGATGGAAGGTGATCGCGCACTTCGGCAAGCTTCACTTTCTTGAGGGTTGGCACAGGGTGCGACGAGCACTTATACCAACGCCCAACCATAGTACCCTGCAAACGCCCGACGGTATCCAGCCAATTCGGAACACCGGGATCGTCGACGGAAATCACGGCACGAAACTTTCCATCGCTATCGAGATGCGCCTGGTGGCCATTCAAGTGACTTTGCCGCCAGACGTATTCCAGCGTGTTCCAGATTTCGTCGTTAAGCTGGATGTTCCAGTACGGTGCGGTGTCTGGGATCTCTGTCTCCAATATCAGCGCCTCGCCGGGCTCTATCTGGAACATTCCCCACCAATATTGTTGAACGCGAATGCCGCCCAGCTCGGAGAATCCATGATGCTCGATACGGTTTACAATACCCCTATCGCGAATCTGATCCTGATATCGCAACCATTGGCGGGAATGACGCTCCGCATATTCGGCCAGCCCCATTAGGCGTGATTCGACCTGCTCCGCCGATGGTCGCGGCTTGAGAGGCGATACATCCAGCCGTTCGATGGCCAGTCGCGGATCCCGCTCGTTCTGCCAATCGTAGGCACGACGGCGGATCAGGAAGCCGTTTGTTTCCGCCGGCATGCACAGCCATTGGCCGTCATAGCCCTCAGGCCGCTCCGCGCTGAAGAGGCATTCGAAGGTTCCATCCTCCGCGAAGGTCAAGCACTCATCCAGATCGTACTCGGCCGTTTGTCCACCTGGCGTTTCCGTCGTACCGATGACGTCACGGCCAAGCGTGACGGTCAGAAGCCGGATCGTCCCGCGCTCGCCTGAAAGGCGATACACACCCGAGCCATCCACCTCGGTACGGACATAGGTGTCATCGGGATTGGGTTGAAGTCGCAGCACGTTGTTATAGTTTGGGGTGAAATCGGGATGATCGGCAGTGGCGCCCTGATAGAGGAAATAGCCTTGCACGATATTCATGAAGAACTGATCGTGAAGGTCTGCGCGAAGTTGAGCATCTCCAGGATTCCACGTCGTACCTTCAAGCGCGGCACCTTTGCCGATCGCATCAAGGTAGGACTGTAATGTCTGCGTCATGCCACTCTCCATTATCAACGCATAATTTTCACGAGGTCCGGCAAAAATTTTTGTCAGCTTTTTTCAACTTCGTCTAACTAAAAGACAAAGCTGGCGACCATGGCCATCCCGTGACGGCTCTTTTGATTTGGCGACTTGGCGGGCTCGTCAGATCCCGCGAACATCTCCCGTTCCAGACGTGGTCTAGTCAATTTTGAAACCTGATCCGCCGAAAATTGATGGTTGGTTGCACCGACCCGCCCCGGAATCAGCGGCATCCGCAGTCCGGATTCGACGTCAAGAATGAGCACCCGCCCGAACCGAGGCGGGTGCTCCTGATGATCAAAACTTGAAAGTAACCTCAGCGCCATAGGTCCTTGGCGCTCCGTAGACACCGGTATCGATACCGACACTATCCTGGAAAGGGATGGCGCTGTCTACGTAGCGCTTGTTGAACAGGTTCCGGCCGAAGACGGCAGCCGTAAAGCCGGAGCCGGAGATATTGCCCAGTTCGATACGGCCATTGACAAGGGCATAACCCTTTTGACCGAAAACGGTGTCGGTTGGCAGGAAAGGCACCGCTCCTGGTGCCAAGCGCCGAATCAACTGAGCGCGATTCTGAAAATCCTCACTGAAGAAGACCTTTGATTGATAGTAGACATTAGCCGTGATGCTAAGCTGTCCGATATCTCCCACATCCGGCGTCAGGATGAGATTGGCGTTGATCTGATGCTTGGGCTGATACTTGAATTGCCGATCAGAAAAGTCATCGGGCTGAGCAGATACGCCGCCAACGGTGGTTAGCGTGGCATAATTCTTGTATTCGGCCTTCACGTAAGCGTAGTTGAAGTTCAGTTCTACAAGTCGTTCGTATCGCAGGCCAAGTTCGGCTTCGCCGCCGTAGATATTTGCCTTTGCGGCATTCTGGGTCACAGTTCCGACATTGCCGTCAGATTGCAGGACAGAAACGCCCTTCTGCACGTCATTGTACCACTGGTAGTAGCCAGCAAGATTGGCAGTCAGGCGAAGTCCGCCACCCAGATTTGAACTTTGCTTGATGCCAAGCTCCAGATCTTTCACCGTCTCCGGTTTGAAGGACTGTTGGGCGGCGTCGACAGTGGCGGCGCGAAGATTGAACCCGCCTGCACGATAGCTGTAGCGATGGGTAAGATAGACCAGCGTATCTTCACCAAACTTGTGATCGATGCTGACGAGATAGCTTGGCTTGGAGAACGACTTCTCAACATCGACGAAGCAGGCATTGGCCGGCAATGGAACACCGGCGTTGTCTCTGAAACTGCAGACTGTCAGTGGGAAGTTACCGTTGGTGAGCGTGGCTTCACGTTTATCGGTCGTGTAGCGCAGGCCTGCAGTCAGGTTCAGGCTGTCTGTCAGCTTGTAAGACGCCTGAGCAAACGCGGAAAAGCTCGTGTTGTTGACAGACCCGTACACCGTGGAGGGCTGTCCGAAGGTGATGTTGCCTGCCCCAAACCGGGGAATGCCGGCGCCATCCAGGCCTTTGAGAACATAATAGTATGCCCCGAAGATGTAGTTCAGGCGATCGTCGAAAGCTCTACCCTGGAGTTGGGCCTCTTCCGAGTACGTCTTGGTGTAAGTTGCGCCGGCAGAATCGAGCACAGGCACCAGCGTGCCATCGAAGTCGTTCGATGTTTCGTCCTTGGCACGGCGGTAGGAGAAGATATTCTTGAATGTGAGGTTGTCGTCGAGTTCGATCGTATCCGTATGGATGACACCGGTCACGCGCGTGCGGGCAAATTGCGTTCCACGACCATCCTCGGAATCATAGACGCTTCGTGTCTTTGCGCGCGCGTAGGCATCGGACATCGCCTGACCGAAGACGAAACCGGCGGCACCCGCCGGGCTGGGGGTGTCCAGCAGGGTGAATGCGACACCGCCGTTATCCGAACGCGAGTGGTAGACGGTTGTCATTGTGCGCAACCAGTCCGTGGGATCGATCGCTGCGGTGAAGCGCAGATTGAGCTCGTCACGATCGAACAGTCGCTGGCCAGCATTGGCGCCTGCAACGATACGACCGTATCCGTCACTTTTGGTATAGTCCAGCGCGGCTCGCAAACGGATCTGCTCGTTGACAGGCACGTTAAGCACGGCCGTGGCGGTCTTCGTGTCAAAATTGCCGTAGCCCAGCCGGACGCTGCCCTCGAACTCGTTGGTGGGCTTGGCGGTGGTGAACAAGACCGCGCCGCCTGTTGTGTTCCGTCCGAACAAGGTGCCTTGCGGCCCCTTCAACACCTGTACGTTCTCAAGATCGAACATACCCAAGTTGCTGCCCTGCATCGGTGACAGCACTGCTTCGTCCATATAGACGGTGATCGGCTGATCTTGGGTGAGAAGCGTGTCATCTGCACGTTGACCGCGGATCATGTAGACAGGGGTTGCAGCTCGGCCAGCGGAGTATGTGACCTGGAGGCCGGGAACGGCTTGTCGCAAATCGACAACTGTCCGCAAGCCGAGAGAATCCAGTTTGCCACCTTGCACGGCGGTGATGGCAACTGGAACGTCTTGGAGGCGTTCGCTAACGCGGCGTGCCGTGACGACGATATCGTCAGAAACCGGGGCCGGGGCGTCGGCAGGCTGTGGTGTGGCGTCTTGTGCCAGAGCTGGCATCGCCGAAGTACAGGCAATAACACTGGCGGCAGCTAGTAACCGATATGCCGTCACAAATCTCTCCCTAAGCTCGTACGCCTTTTCGCAAGGCTTTACGGTTCCAAGAGCCCGTTAGTGCCCGGAGGGAGTCGGCGCAACACGATGGGAGAGTGGCGATCGTGAATCCACCATATGATTTACGAGAGGGGGATAAGGAGCAGGTTTGCGCGCGACATTCTAGATGCTGCCACCGGAGTACGCAGAGGCGTGGCATCGGAAAATTTCAGACCTGATTGATCCGTGACCAATCAAATCCTGTCAGCGCTCGCGTTGACCTGATCTTATCAAAAAGAGCGGCCGCTCACCTTTGAGCAAGCCGCTCCTTTTTACAGACGAAGCCGATTAGCCGCGACTTTGTCCAAGGACATAACGTTCCAGGACTTGGTGGAAGTTCACGACTTCCAACTCCTGAACCGGGTTTGGTCGCGCGTATTCGAACTTGCTGGATTTCATTCCGGCCTGCACTTCGGTCATGTTGGCGATGTCCTGATCGAGGATCAGGCAAACACTTTCCGACGCCGGATCAGTTATGATGCGCGTTTCGACTTTGGGGGCCGTGCCGGGGGCGAAGCGCTTAAGCGACCAGATTTCGAATGTGCATTTGTCCGGGTTGTCGGGCTCCACGTGGTCAGGGCGCGCGCGGTAAAAGAGCGCGCCGTCGAACCACGGCAAGGTGACGCAATTGGGGAAGATGTGCCAATCGGCACCCGCGCGGCCGAGCGCTTCGTAGTCGAGCTTCTCAGGATAGCCTGCACCATCCTCGTTCGCGGCCTGGCGGCCTAGTTCCACCGCCGTCCCGAACACGGTCATCGCGTCGGCGTCAGCGGGCAGGATGTCCATGATCTTCTTGGCAGCATGATAATCACGATCAGTAAAGATCGCATTGAGGTCCTCTTCCATCTGACGGAAGAACTCCAACACTCCGGGGCGGGAATCAGGATTGGCTTCCATCTTCAAGCGCGGGGAAGGCGTGCCCAGAGGCGTCGGATCCTGCCAGTAGCCGAAATGGGAATGCTTCCCTTGCACGGCGCTGACCGTGTAGTCATTGCCCTGCACCGGCAGCAGTTGCGGGTGAGTGGCGGCGACATGGTAGCCCTCCATGAACGCTTCTAGCGCGACCTTCCAGTTCACCGGGAGGCGCAGCTCCACCTTCCAGCGGTAGCTTAGCTTATCGAATTCGAAGGGATCGAGATATTCCGGGATCGTCTCGAGATATTCAGCGAGAGTTTCGCCCTCTTCCTGCATGTTGATCCAGACGAAGCCCCCCCATGTGTCGACGCGGACAGGCCACAGATCCAGCCGTTCGTCGTCCAGGCCGCCCTGCCAATCCTTCTCATCCTGGACGGCGACATTCTTGCCCTCCAAATTGAAGGTCCAGCCATGGTACTTGCAGCGAAACTGACTGGCGCGGCCACAGCCGTCCGCCAAGCGCCGGCCACGATGCGGGCAGACGTTATGATAGGCGACGATGCCTGTCCTGCCACGAGCCACGACGATCGATTCCCGCGCCACGTTGTACGTTATGAAATCGCCGACGTTCGGAATTTCCTCTTCTCGGCAAGCGACCTGCCAGACTTTGCCCCAAAGCTGCTCATTCTCTGCCTTGGCAAAATCGGACGAGATATAATTCTTTGCGGAGATCCGAGGGATGGCGGGCGCGGGCTTTATCTGTGTGGCCATGATCAGCTTATCCTCGGTATCGGTTGCGCCCGATGAAGCGGGCTTGATCTTTAAATTATGTAGTGGTTGCTCGACGATATAGGTCGAGAGGGCAAAGCCGCAACACTATGGCACCTTCCGTGTCGATGGCCGATCGACTTGCCGACTAACTACTCACCCACGAGCAATGGCGTGGTCGCCGTCAGGATCGAAGAATCGATTATGCTCATAACGGTCTTTTTTAATTTGAGCCAAACCGGCTGCCTTGCAATGCCCTCCAGGGGTGAGGGCGAAGAAATCACGAGGTGAATTTCGTGTCGATCGGCTTGCCCGTCAAAAGAGCGTGCCAGATGATCAATGTTCCGGCCAGGCGAAGGATGGAAGACGATGGCAGATACAACTCCAAACGATCTTGCCGAGCGGTTGGACCGAATGGAGTCGGTCGATGCAATCCGCCAGCTCGCGTCCAAATACGCTCTTGCGGTCGATATGCGCGATACCGACGCCATCGTGAACCTTTACGTAGAAGATACGAAGGTGTCTCGAGAGCAATACGGTCGATCGGCGCTAAAGGCCTCTTTCGGCAGGGTACTCCGGGGTTTCCGCGCCAGCGTTCATCACATCGGTGGCCACGTCATTGAATTTGACGATAGCGAGAATGCTCACGGGATCGTGTATTGCCGGTGCGAGCATGAAATCGATGACAAATGGGTGCCGGTATACCTCTACTATCTCGACACCTATCGGCGCGACGGCGGCCGCTGGTATTTCAAGCGGCGCAATCCAAGCGAGCTTTACGGTGCGGACGTGCTGGAGCGACCGAGGGCGGGTATCGTCCAGTGGCCGGGGGTTGGAGAGCGGCGAGGTTCCTGGCACGGACATTTTCCGTCTTGGGAAACGTTTTGGAACACAACGCCAAATGCAGAGACACCACTGGTCGCTGCTGAACCGCCCCCAGAGGGTTTTATCGATGCCATGCGGCGGGGCAACCGCCGTGTGCTGCCGATGGATTTCAGTTTCAGCGGCTAATGACCTCGTACCGGGGGCACGGGATCATTAGCCGCTAATCGATCAGTCGCCGGTGAAGACAGGCGGGCGTTTCTCCAGGAAAGCATCGACGGCTTCGGCGTGGTCCTGCGTCTCGTGAGCGATCGCCTGGAATGCTGCCGACAGTTCCAGAACATCTGACAAGCGCTGGTTCTGTGCCTCTCGCAGCAAGCGCTTTGTCATGCGCAGCGCACGCGCGGGGTTAGTGGCAATTTTCTCGCCGAGTGCCACGGCTTCGTCGATCAACTTGTCTGCAGGGACGGCGCGCGAGATAAGGCCCATTGCGATTGCTTCATCCGTGCCGAACGTCTCACCGGTGAAAAACAGCTCGGCGGCCTTCGCGTAGCCGACCGCGCGCGACAACGCCCAGGCGCCGCCGTCACCCGGCACGATACCGACCTTAATGAAACTTGCCGCGAACTTCGCATTTTCGGCAGCGATCCGCATGTCGCATAGCGCGGCCAGATCCAATCCCAGTCCGATGGCGTGGCCGTTGACCGCGGCGATCATCGGCAATTCGCAGTCATAGAGCGCTTTTGCCACCTTGTGCACTCCGCGGCGATAGTTGGCGCGGGTGTCATCCGGCGTAGCGAGCCGGCCGATGCCCGTTCGCTCTTTCATGGCCTTCAGGTTTCCGCCGGCGCTGAAAGCCCGCCCACTGCCAGTGATAACCACCGCGCTGATTGCGCTGTCACGCTCAAGATCGGTCAGAGCGTCAACGATGGAAAAGCAATCTTCCAGCGAGGCGAGGGCGTTGAGTGTATCTGGCCGGTTGAAAGTCAAAATGGCGACTTTGCCGCGGCGTTCGATCTTTGCGAATTTTTCCATGGCGGGCAAATGATCCTTGACCAAAGGGAGGGTGATTGGGATTTTGTCAGGCCATGCCTGCAAGCGTTAGCGGCGTCATTCCCTGCGGCATGTACACTGAGCATTTATTACGTTTGGAATGATCCCGCCCAACCGTCCCCTTACCCAAGCCGTTCGAACGCATGGGGCCGGCGCGCCTCATCAAGCTGGCGTCAGGGAAGGGGCGAATAGCGATAAGGTGTATCGTTTCGGCCGCATTTCTGTTGCGAATGATCCGGCGCTAGACCGCTGATTTGCGCGACTCACTTGACGAAAACCGAACAACTGTTAGGAGTCAAATATAAGGAGAGGCTGGAAATGCAGCTTAACAGGTTGTCACGCGCACTTGGCGAACATCATGTTGTAGGATGTGAGGATGAGGACACCGATCGGGTTGTGAAATCCGCTGGTCGAGTGCTGCGCATCCTTGAGCTTTTCGACGTCCTGAAGCGCGAGGCTCTGGTCTCGGAAGTGTCCGAATTGTTGGAGTTTCCGCAATCGAGCACCTCTGTTCTGTTGCGCAGCATGGTGATCCTTGGGTATCTGTATTTCAATCCGGACACTCGTGCTTTCGGTCCGACGACGCGCGTTGCGCTGATGGGCAGCTGGATCAACGGTCCTATGATCAGTGACGGCACGCTGACGCGCCTGATCGACGGCGTCAACAAGCGGACGGGTCAGGCAGTTGTGCTGGCGGTGCGCAATCGGATCTGGTCGGAATACATCCACGTCGCGCAGGCGACCGATCCGCTGCGGATGTTCGTGGTGAAGGGCTCGCGCCGGCCATTGGTCTGCTCCGGTACCGGCTTGTCACTTCTGGCTGAGCTTCCGGACAGCGATATCAAGCGTATCGCGCTCCGCTACAATGCTGAGGCTGACGAGAATGTTTGCCTCAACACGCTGCTGGAACAGGTCAATCATACGCGCGCTCGCGGCTGGGCCTCCAGCTATGATACAGTCACTCCCGGAGGCGGCATGATCGCAATGCGCCTGCCGCAATTTCTCAACGACGAACGGATCGTCTTGGGCATCGCCGGTCTCACTAGCGTGCTGCGCGAAAATGAAGATCGGTTCGTCCTCGCGATGCAGGAAGAAATTGCCGAGAATATCGCGGGCGCCCGAATGGAGCCGCCGCAGCTTCTGGCGGTTTGATCACATCTGATCTGATGCGACAAAGCCGGATCGTAAAAGGGCCATCGGCAAAAATGTCGATTGCCCTTTTACGTTCCGGCTTTTGTCGGTGTCGATGGGTCTCATAGGGCGAACCATCTCCTTCCCGTCTCCATCGGATGCATTGCCTTTTGGGTACTTTCATCATGTGACCTTAGGCCTCGAGAGGGCTAAGGCTATTGCAGCACCTGCCGTCCCGGCCGCCTTTGCAAATAATATGTAGCCGCCTCCGCGGAGTGGGCCGGAATGCCCGTGTGCATCTTCCAGGTAACCGCGAACGCCTGCGCAGCGCATTTTCTGCCCGACTGATTGGTTAGTGCACGTTCGATCGTCGCCCGCCCGGCCTAATCACACCGATGATTTGTCGGCGCCGCGTCGGAGACGAGGTGGTGCGTCCGTCCGCCATTTGTTAGTCGGATTGCCCGGCTGACCAACTGCATTCAGCCTGGTCTAGGACCCCCGCCCAGCCAGAGGTGCGATTTGAAGTTCCGTTTCGACGAGAGTGATGAACAATTTCGCCAGATGATACGTCAGCGGATCGCGCAAATCCTGCCGGCCGACATCAGCGACCGGCATCGCCGCGTCTTGTCCAACTCTTCTTATCTGGAAGACCAACGGCGCTGGTTCGCGATCCTGGACGCGGAGGGCTGGTCTGTTCCGGCATGGCCGGTGGAGTTCGGCGGAACTGATTGGACCGCATTGCAGCGCTTCATCTTCGAAGACGAGATGTATGCCGCCGATGCGCCGGAGTTTCACTGGATTGGGTCGCACATGGTGGGCCCTGTGCTCTACACCTTCGGCTCCGAAGCGCAGCGCGAACGTTTTCTCCCGCCCATCCGCAATGGCCAGGAGGTCTGGGCGCAGGGCTTTTCCGAACCAAGCGCTGGATCCGATCTGGCCTCGTTGCGTACGAATGCCCGGCGAGATGGCGACGATTACGTGGTCAATGGTTCCAAGATCTGGACCAGCGGCGCGTTCGAGGCGGATTGGCTTTTCTGCCTGGTCAAGACCGACACACAGGGCAAGCCACAGCGCGGCGTTTCGTGTCTCATGATCGATCTGAAGTCACCCGGCATCACAGTTCGTCAGATCCGTCAGATCAACAACGAAGGGCATCTGTGCGAAGTTTTTCTCGACGACGTGCGGGTGCCGGTTGAGAACCTCGTGGGTGAGGAAGGCAAGGGCTGGACTTACGCCAAGTTCCTGCTTGATCACGAACGCACGACCAGTTCCTTCATCTTCTGGATCAAGCGTGAGCTGACACGCGCTCGCGAGCTGGGACAGGCGGTCTTCCGGAACGGTCGGCCATTGATCGAAGACCCCGAATGGTCGCGGCGGCTTGCCGTTGTCGGTGCGGAGATCGAGGCGCACGAATGGTCCGTCCTTCGCGTATTGTCTGAAGAGCCGTCGAACTTTCCTATCACTGCGGCGGCATCTGTTCTCAAGGTCAAGGGATCGGAGCTTCAGCAGACCATTACCGGTCTTCAGGTCGATGCACTGGGCACGCAGTCACTGCGGGATTACGGCGATGTGCGGCTGGATGCATCTACGGACCCGATTTGGCCGGACCTGTATCAAGGACGGACGAGCCGGGCGATGATAACGCGGGCATCGACTATTTATGGCGGCGCGCAGCAGATCCAGAAAAATCTCCTGGCAAAGCTTGCGCTGGGACTTTGAGTAAACAAGATGGATTTTGAACTCAGCGAATTGCAGCAGATGATCGTGGACAGCGCGCAGCGTCTGATCACCGCTGAGACGGGTCTTGAGCAATGGCGCGCGCGCCGCGAGCTTCCCGATGGAGTCAACGCGCAGTTTTGGGCGAAGATGGCTGAGCTGGGCTGGATGGCGCTGGCCGTGCCGGAAGATGCCGGCGGTCTTGGCAGCCCGATGGAAGATGTCGCGCTATTGATGATCGAGCTGGGCAAGGGGCTGGTGACGGAGCCGCTGATCAGCACCGGCATCCTGGCCGCTCACATTTTCGATAGCGGCCTTGAAGGCGATGGGCGGGAAACATGGCTGGCTCAGATTGCAGCTGGCGAGGCCCAAATCGCGCTGGCCTATGAGGAGCCGCAGTCGGTGAATGCCGCCGGCACCAAGGCGCGTCGCGATGGCGCCGGCTTCGTCCTTGAAGGCCAGAAGATCATGGCGTTCGATGCGCCGTCTGCCGACCATCTGCTGGTGACGGCGGATTTTGATGGGAAACCGGCTATCTTTATGGTGCCGTCAGAGTGCGCGGGCATGAGCATGAAGGCTTATGCGCTGATCGATGGCAGCCGCGCGGCGGACCTTACCTTTTCGGCAGTGGCCCTACCCGCTGACGCGATGATCGCCAGCGGGGAACGCGCTGAGATGATCTTGGGCGAGGCGCTGGATCGGGCGCGGGTGGCCACGATCGCGCAAGCCGTGGGAGTGATGGAGGTCGCGCTTCTGACCGTAGCCGATTATGCCAAGGAACGTCAGCAATTCGGCCAGCCGATCGGAAAATTCCAGGCGATCCAGCACCTTGCATCGGACATGTTCGTCTCTGCGTATCAGGCGCGATCCTCGCTCTATGCTGCTCTGCGTGATATTGAGGGAAGCGCTACAGTGCGCGCGCGCGCGGTGTCGGTTGCAAAGGTAGTGTCGGGAATGGCCGGGCAGACCGTGTCGAGGAACGGCATTCAGATCCATGGCGGCTATGGCGTGACCGATGAGTATGCGATCAGCCATTACTATCGCCGCTTGCTGGTACTCGAAAAACAATATGGTGGAATCGATGCCCATGCGGCGCTGCTGGCGGATGTCGAACGGCAGGGCGATCCGACGCATCGGACAGCCGAGACGGTTTGAACAGGGAGAAGACGGATGACGCGACCAGCCTCGACGGGGCCGCTGGCCGGCCTGAAGGTCATCGACATGACGCGGGTGATCGCCGGACCGTTTGGAGGCCAGATATTGGGCGATCTCGGGGCGGACGTGATCAAGATCGAGCGACGCGGCGAGGGCGATGACTGTCGCCGCGTCGGTCCACCCTGGATACGCGAACCCAACGAAGAGGCGCCGGGGGAATCCACCTATTTTCAGTCCGCCAACCGGAACAAGCGCTCGCTGTCGGTCGACTTTGCCAAGGAGGAGGGGCAAGCGCTTATCCGCCGGATCGCCTCAGACGCGGACATTCTGATCGAGAATTATCGCACAGGCACGCTGGGCAGGTACGGCCTGGGCTATGAGCAGATGCGTGCCGTCAATCCTCGGTTGATCTATTGCTCCATCACGGGTTTTGGACAGGAAGGGCCCTATAGCGGCCGATCAGGCTATGACTTCCTGATCCAAGGCATGGCCGGCCTGATGAGCGTGACTGGCTATCCCGATGGCGAGCCGGGTGCCGGGCCGCTGCGCGTAGGTATCCCGGTCGCGGACATCTTGGCAGGCCTTAATGCCGTGATCGGCGTGCTGGCGGCAGTCGAACATCGACATAAAACCGGCGAGGGGCAGCACATCGACATCTCATTGTTCGATGCCCAGGCCGCGGCGCTGCTTAATTCCGCGTCCTCCTGGATGAACGCGGGTACCAAATTGGGCCGTACGGGAAATGATCACCCCAGCGCCGCACCCTACGGGGTTTACGAGGTGGACGATGGCCATATCATTGTAGCGACCTTCAACGATCGCGAGTTCAATCGACTGGCCGGCGTGTTGGGGCATCCCGAATGGATCACCGACCCGCGTTTCGCCCGTAATGGGGATCGCGTACGCAATCGACCCGAGCTCAAGGCCGCTGTGACGGAGGCGCTGAGGGGAAAGACCCGCGTAGAGTGGGTGAAGATCCTCAACGATGCCACGGTTTCTGCAGGACCGATCAACGACATAGAAGACATGGAGAACGATGAACACGCGATCGCGCGCAACTTGTTCTTCTCGATGCCGTCGCCAGAGTTCGGCGATGTGAAGATGATCGCATCGCCCTTCCGCATGTCCGGGTCGCCGCCAGATTATCGCATCTCGCCACCTAGCATCGGCGAGCACAACGACGAAATCCTGGCGGAAGCCGGCCTCACGGAACAGGAATGTGCCGCCCTGCGCGAAAAGTGCGTGATCTGAAATCAAGAGGCCGGCGGACGCGTTGTGCCGCCGGCCTCTTTGGTTGTTTTTGAGGCTCAGAACGTCACGACGATCTTTCCGCCGCCGGCGTTGGCATCCATCGTCTGCATCGCCTCCTGCACCTTTTCGATTCCATCATAGACCGTGCCAATCGGAACGGCGAGCTTGCCACTGCCGACCAGCGCCAACAGCCCTTCGATCGCCCGGTTGAAGGCGATCGGCTGTCCCTTCATGCCCATGGCGGCCGAACCGGAATACTGCAGGGTGGAAAAAATGTGCAGCTTGGGCTGCTTGTGGAACCACAACGGCCAACTGATCGTGACGGGGCTTGGATCGAGATAGCCGAACATCAGCCAGTACGCATTCATGGCGCAGGATTTCAAAAGCTCTTCGGTGATCGACCCGCCCACGCAATCATAGACGATATCGGCGCCTTTGCCGCCGGTGATTTCGGCCACTCGCTCGGACAGGCTCTCCTCGGCGGTGGCGACTACGGCGTCGGCACCCAATTCCATCAACCGAGCCCTGCTGGCGCTGCTACGGCTAGTGGCTATAACTTGGGCACCCATAAGCTTGGCCAGCAGTACTGCGCTGTTACCATTGGCACTGGTGGCCCCTGATACCAGCACCGTCATGCCCGGGCGCAGGCCTGCCGCCTCGATCAGTCCCAGCATTTGCGTCAGGTGCGTGAAGATGAAGGACGCCCCTTCCGCATCGCTGAGACAATCGGGAGTATGAACCAGAGCTTCGGCAGCCACAATCGTGTGCTCGGCAAAGTGGGCGTAGGTGAGTGGATGTGGCAGGTTGCTAACGCGATCACCGGGCTTGAACCCGCTGACGCCTTCGCCCACTGCATCGACGATTCCGCAAAATTCCGCTCCGACGCGGCTGGGTAGCGCAGGAGTGAAGAAACCCGCGGTGATCCAAAGGAGATCGGATCGGTTCATCCCGACCGCCTTGGGCTTTACGCGCACCTCGCCCGGACCCGGCTGGGGGATCGGCAGAGTTTCCAAGACGAGCGATTTCGGGCCCTTCGTCTCATGAATGCGCCATGTTCGGCTGGTCATGAATCTTCCTTTCCAGGCAAGCGCGCAGTTCACGCGATGCTGGGGCGTTGTCGCGCAGGCGAATGTGGGGGGCAACAACGCGGGCACACAATTCACGAATATAGTAAAACCAAAGCCCATGCGTTGGAGCGCTTTGCACGCTCGGCCCCAGGACGCATGTTGAGCCAATGCCGATGGGTCCCTGCGCGCAGCCGTGGCCGACCACCGCCGTTCGGGGGAAAAGCGAACTTACCCTTGCCACTCACAGCCGGCCCCACTTTAAAAAAAGTTGTGATGCCTCTGCGATAGGCGCATCGGATCATAAAAAAGCAGGAGAGATACGATGAGCCTGGAACACAACAAAGCCGTGGTCGTCGACTTTTTCGACAAGATCGATCGCGGCGATATTGATGATGCCTTTGCCATGATGACGGATGATGCGACCTGGTGGTTTCCGTCCGACGCGCCGGGGGGCATCACCATGGCAAAGGCGCAGATGTACGCCGCCGTTCAAGCTTTCAGCAAAGTCTTCAAGACCTCGCCCAAACTTGAGCGCGGCCGCATCACCGCTGAAGGTGACCGGGTTTGCCTGGAGCAGGTGTCTCGCGGGGGGGAGACTCATGGTGGGGCGACATATGCCAACGACTATCATCTTCTGATCACCCTGCGTGACGGCAAGGTATGCGAGGTTCGAGAGTATATGAACCCCATGCTGGGAGCGGCGCTCATGGCCGAGATGCAGGCGGCGAACTGATGCCGGAAAATGGCGCCGCGCAGGAGGTGGAGGCGCTGGTCCGCCGCTATATCGAACTTTTTAATGCCGATGACTTCGTCGCGGCGTTCGAGTGTTATCGCATGCCGTTCACGTGGTTGTTCGGCAAGCGAGCCGTTACCGTCAACTCGCGTGACGAATTCCTGGCGATGATGACCGCGACCAAAGCCGCCTTGGTGGCAAGTGGGCTGGGCAGCAGCCGCATCCTCGACATAACCGTACGGATGATGGACGAATACGTGGCGCTTGCAGGGACCGAAGTCGTGCGCAACCGGGCCGATGGAACCGAGATGGAAACGATCGGCGGGACCTATCTCGTTCATGACGACGGGTCAGGCTGGCGTTTTGTGGGCCAAGGCAGCCACTCCCCCGATGCGATCGCGCCTGCGCGGGACTTATGAGTATGGCCACCGGAATCCAGCTGACAGCTGCGCCGGTCGGGATCCCTGCACGCGACGATTTCGACTTTGCTCGATATGACGTGCCTCCTCCGGGGGACGGCGAACTCAGCATTCGGGCGTTGATGGTCTCGGTCGACCCCTACCTGATGATGCCGATCCGCTCGGGCGGCTTTCCCGACGGACGGGTGCGTAGCCGCATCATCGCTCGGGTGGAGACATCGCGGGCGCCTGGTTTTGCCCCCGGGGACCTTGTACTTGGCTTCGCCCGGTGGCAGGATCGAGACTGCGTAGCGGCGGCTGACATGCGACGACTGGATCCCGCCGTGCCGCTCAGCGCGTATCTGGGCATAGCGGGCCATTCCGGCTTCACTGCCATGGTCGGCATGAATCTCCTCGATCCTCAGCCTGGCCAGACAGTGGTTGTCAGTTCCGCTGCGGGCATGGTCGGCCTGGTGGCGTGCCAGCTGGCAAAACGCGCAGGCGCCCGCGTGGTAGCTATCGCCGGTGGCGGCAAGGCGGAACGCGTCGCGCACCTGTACGGGTTGGCGGCAGGCATTGACCATAGTGCCCCCGATTTTCCGGTGTTGTTGGCGTCCGCCTGTCCAAACGGCGTCGACCGCCATTTCGAGAATGTGGGCGCAAAGATACTTGATCCCGTACTCGAACTAGCGAACGATACCGCGCGTATCGCACTGTGTGGCCTGATTCAGCATTACGGCGATGATGGGCCGATCTGCTTGAGCCATTTTCGCAAGATACTGTTGAAGGGGGTCAGCATCCTGCCTTTCAGCATCTACCGCCACGAAGAGGACTATCCGGCGGCGTTGCGCGATCTTGAGGCAATGATACTTTCAGGCGCGCTGCACGCACCGGAAACGATCCACGATGGCTTCGATGCGATACCCGACGCCTTCCTGGCGATGCTGGCTGGTCATGGTATCGGCAAGCATCTTGTGAAGGTGGCCGATTGATCGGGCGGATGGCTTGGCTACATCGAAGGATCGCATTGCGTGAGCCGCCGGGTTCCAAGCGATCCGCCTCGTTGGCGTACTGCAAATCATCGATGTGATCTTCCGGCCGAGCCGGCTGTTTTCACCGTTATGTGTGAGAATAGAGACTAATAGCGTAGGCTATTGCCTGACAATCAAAGGGAAGAGGGACAAACATGACCGTCGATTTCACCGGCAGAACTGTAATCGTGACGGGAGCGGGCGGTGGCCTGGGCCGCGGTTATGCGCTTGATATCGCCCGGCGCGGCGGCAACGTCGTGGTCAACGATCTGGGCGGCAATGTGGTGGGCGACGCCGGTACTTCCGAGATGGCGGACAAGGTGGTGGCGCAAATTCGCGCTGAGGGCGGCAATGCCGTGGCCAACTATGCAAGCGTGGCCACGCGTGAAGGTGCGCAGAGTATAGCGCAGACTGCGCTGGACTCTTTCGGTCGGATCGATGCGCTGATCAACAACGCCGGTAATCTGCGCAACGCGTGGTTTGACGAAGTCAGCGAAGCCGACAGAGATTCCCTGATCTCCACGCATCTGCTCGGCACCTGGAACGTGACGCAGGCCGTGTGGCCCCACATGAAGAAGGCGGGCTATGGGCGCATCGTGTTCACGGCGTCTGCTGTCGCGGCTTTTGGCAACCAGACCCAGGCGGCTTATGGCGCTGCCAAGGGCGGCATCATCGGCTTGATGAATGTCTTGGTCCAGGAGGGGCTGCCACACAACATCTTGTGCAATGGCCTGTTGCCCAACGCCGATAGCCGGATGGGCGAGCAGATGAAGCCCGAGGAGATGGCGCCGGTCTATCCGCACGTCATGAAGATCGGACCGCACACCATCGTGCCCGAATATGTCGTCGCCCCGGTCGTCTACATGGCGAGCGAGGCATGCACCACCACGCATGATCTGTATTCCGTGATGGGCCGGCGCGTCGCCCGCGCGTTTGTGGGTGTCACCGAGGGATGGATTAATTCCGCCGACGCGCCCGCAACGGCGGAAGAGATCGCTGCCAACATCGACACTATTCGCGACCAGACCCGCGGAGTCCATATCCCCGCCAGCTTGATCGACGAATTCCGAATGGTAGGCGAACAAGTGGAAGCAGCAGGCAAGGCCTGAATAACGGTGCCGTCAGTCTGGGCGGTGTACTTGTGGAAGGGCGGCGTGAAGGCGCCGCCCGATCTTCAAAAATATTGCCTGCACGCACCCATCACGGCGAAGTGATTGACCAATCGCCGCGATGGGCGGCCAGCCTCCAGGCCAAGGTACGCCGGACGGCTTCAGCGCATGCGTCAGCGGGCTGAGAGGCGGCTGGCTTGGGCAATCATGGCTGTGATTCCCGGATTCAAGCCCAAGTCGGCGAGCGATTACCCCTGCAAAATTGGCGCGGGTTAAGGCAGACGGGCCGCTCGCCATTACCTGGAGTCTCCTGTTGCAGACGTTCATCGCCAGCCCTGTACCTTGGCCGGACAATGCGACCGCATTGCGTGCAACTGTGCGCGACTTGGTTGCCAGCCATCCCAATCCTGCCGATCCGGCCGACCGTGCGAACAGCTGGTGCGTTGCCGACCCCGCGTTCAGCCGCAAACTAGGAGAAGCGGGCCTGATCGGGATGATCTGGCCCAAAGCCTACGGTGGGCATGAACGGTCGAGCCTCGAGCGCTATGTCGTCCTGGAAGAGCTTCTAGCGGCCGGGGCGCCAGTGGGGGCGCATTGGATGGCCGATCGTCAGCACGGTGGCATGTTGCTTCGCTATGGCACAGAGGATGAACGTCAACGCTGGGTGCCTGGCATGGCGCGCGGCGAGATATATTCGTGCATCGGCCTGTCCGAGCCCAATGCCGGCTCGGATCTGGCATCGGTTCGCACCATGGCGCGGCGTAAAGGTGATCGCTGGATCATCGACGGGCAGAAAGTGTGGACTACGGGCGCGCATTTTTCTCACGTCATGATCGCACTCGTGCGTTCTGAGGAAGGGTCGGAGCGCAACGCAGGTCTCAGCCAGTTCGTCATCCCCATGGATGCGCCGGGCGTCACGGTGAAGCCGATCATCGATCTCACCGGCGGGCACGATTTCAACGAGGTATTCTTCGACAGCGTCGAACTGCCCGAAACCGCTCTGGTCGGAGAAGAGGGGCAGGGCTGGCGCCAGGCGACGGCAGAACTTTCGCTCGAGCGGTCGGGGCCCGAACGCTATCTGTCCTCAACGGCACTGCTGCTGGAATTGATCCGCCATGTCGGGCCGAACGCTTCTTCCGAGGTGCGTGATCTGATCGGCCGCTTGACGGCGGATTTGTGGACGTTGCGGATGATGTCGGCATCTGTAGCCGCAAGACTGGCGGCGGGCGAAGACCCTGCCTTGGAGGCGACGATCGTCAAGGATTTGGGCAACAGCTTCGAACAAGCGATGCCCACCTTGGTGCAGGCCAGCATTGAGCTAGACATGGCCGATCCCGCACCGATCGGTCGCATACTGGGTCATCTGCTTCAGGTTTCGCCCTCCTTCTCGCTGCGTGGCGGCACCAGCGAAATCCTCAAAGGTATCATCGCGCGGGGGCTTGGCCTGAGATGAACGAACAACAAACGATGTTAAGCGACATGGTCGATGGCCTGTTTGCCGAACTGGGCGACAGTGCAACCGTTGCCCAATCGTGGGATAGGGTCCACGAACTGGGACTCGCCTCGTTGCTGCTCGGCGAGGATCAGGACGGCTTTGGTGGAAGCTGGGACGATGCAAGAGTCGTATTCCGTCTTGCAGGCTATCATGCACTGGCACTGCCGGTGGTTGAAGCCGCGCTGGCGCGTCATGTCGCGGCACCGTTGGGCTTGGACGGCCGGGGAACGATCGCCAGCGCAAGTCACGGCGAACTCACCAATGGCTCTTTCACCGGCCGTATCCCCGGCGCCGTCGCTAGCGAGGGGGCGGCATACATCGTCGCTCCGGCTCCGAACGGAGGTGCGCTGATATTGCTTACATCGGATGGCTCATGCGAACCCCATGACAGTCTCGCCGGGGAGGCTCGCGAAGTCTGGACATTCCAAGGCGCGTCAGCCGATCACGCGGAGGCCGACATTTTGCGGCTGGGGGCATTTGCCCGCACCGCTCAGATCGCCGGGGCACTTGATGGCGCGCTGTCGCTGTCTGTTGGCTACGTGAACGAGCGCAAGCAGTTCGACCGGCCTTTGGCCAAGTTCCAGGCCGTGCAACAGAACCTGGCGACCTTCGCCGGCGAGGCTGCTGCCGCAAATTGCGCCGCCGTGGGTGCCGCCCAGGCTTTGGATCGCGGGGAGGGTACCTTCGAGGTCGCCGTTGCCAAGCTGCGCGCCAATCGCGCGGCTGGAACAGGCGCATCCATCGCGCATCAGGCACATGGTGCGATAGGCTTTACGCACGAATACAATCTGCATCCGCTGACGCGCAGGCTGTGGACGTGGCGGTCAGAGTTTGGGGGCGACAGCTTCTGGGCGGCTGTGGTGGGCGCGCACGTGACGACCGCTGGTGCCGAGCGTTTTTGGCCGGACCTGACGGCGCTTACCGATTAAGCGGGGTTATCCCGCGCCATCGGCAAGGGCAGGGCGCGCATAATTGATGCGCGCCATGAACGTCAGTGTGCGCCACTCGTCGCATATTACCTGACGCTGTGAGAGGTAGTCATCAGTATAGGCAATGGAGCGAGTGAAAGCTTGCGCGTGCTCCTGCGTGTCAAACCAAAGCTCCGTCACGGCATCATAATTATAGCCGGGCTGCCGATCGGTCACGATATTCACAACTGCACGTGGACTGCCTTGCGCCATCGTGCCGTGGACCTTCATTAGTTTCTTGGCGAAAGCTTCCATATCGAGCGTGCGGTCACGCTTCAGGAATAGGATCAGGCAATAAGGGCGCATCGGACCCTCCACCACCACATGCTCCTGCGTGGTCAGCGAGAAATGCCGGACATAGCCGTCAAACGTCGCCAACTCGTCGGGTAGCACCAGTTCCAGCACTTCATCGCTTTGCCACGGAATAGATGCGAAGGCGGGATCGACAAGTGTCAGCAGGTTGACGCCATCGTAGTCCAGCGTGGCGCGCGGCACGACCTCTCGGTCATACAGATTGATGCACTGTGCGACTTGGGCAAAACCAGGCCGTATCGAAGGCATGGATCCGGCCAACAGGGAGTGTTGGCGCCAACGGCCGGGAAATTCATCCCGGCTAAGGCGAGGGTTCCGCCGCGCCAGATAGACAACCTTGGTAATCGGCTGACCTGTCATAACCCTCTCCCCATTGTTCGTGATCGGCGTTCAGGCGGTCTTTTCTGCCTCGCCTTCGGTCCACCCGGAAGCATAAGTCGAAAGAGTGCCGCCAAAGCGACGGCGACGTGATGCCATGGGGCCGCGCACATGGACCGGCAGAAGCTCAAAATCAGGATCTTCGCCCAGCTTCTGCGCCGCGTCTATCGCCCAGTTGGGATTGTAAAGCATCTCGCGGCCGAGCGCGATGATGTCAGCTGCGCCTTCCTGCAGGATCGCTTCGGCTTGCTGTGCGTGGATGATGTGGCCCACGGCCATGGTGGTGATGCCCGTGTCGGCGCGCAATTGCCGGGCATAGGGCACCTGATATCCAAACTCATCGGCGTTGACGCCTGGAATATCGCGCATGTCGTCTCTCAGGCCGCCGCTGCTGCAATCGATTACGTCAACACCAAGGGCCTTCAGCTTTGCGACTAGCGGAATGATCTGTTCCAATCCGACGCCCGCCTGATCCTCGCAAGATAGTCTTACGAATAGTGGCTTGTCCTCAGGCATCTGCGCGCGCACCGCTTCAGCCACCTCCAGCATGAGCCGCTGGCGATTTTCCTCGCTGCCGCCGTAGCGGTCGGTGCGCTGGTTCGCGATGGGAGAGAGGAAGGCGTGCAACAGATACCCGTGCGCACCGTGAAGCTCGACAGTGTCGAAGCCGGCCTCCATGGCGCGGCGCGCGGCCGAGGCGAAAGCATCAATCACGCCGGGGATCTCATCCAGTTCCAGCGCTCGCGGCATGATCTTGTCCGGACCATGCTGGATAGCACTGGGTGCGACCGCTTCGTCGGGAACGGTGCTGGAAGCGCTGCGTTTACGACCCGTGTGACCTAACTGGATGCCGATCGCCGCACCGTGGCTATGTGCGAAATCCACAATCGGGCGAAACAGCGGCACTACAGCGTCGTCCCATAGCCCCAGATCGCCGATGGTCCCGCGCCCGCGCCGCTCCACCTTCGTCGATTCCATCATGATCAGGCCCACCCCACCGATGGCGAAGCGGCCGATGTGGACATGGTGCCAAGCCGTGGGCTCGCCCTCGACAGCAGCAGCCTGCAGCATCGGCGCGACAGCGATGCGGTTGCGTAGCGTCAGTCCACGCAAAGTTAGAGGAGAAAACAGTATCGACATAGTATTTAGCGCCTTTTTTCGTGGAGGTGACAGCGGGCGCCTTCAGGCGTCCTTCCCCCTTTGCCTTCCATCGCCAGTCGCTTCAGCAGCTTGCCAGGTGCCCAGCGTGGGCCGTTCCGTTCCGCCGCCGCCACCGCCGCGTCGTAGATCTTGTCCAATCCCACCTGCTCACCCCAGAACATCGGCCCGCCCTTGTGCGAAGGAAAACCGTATCCGTTGACCCAGGCGACATCGATATCGCCGGCGCGCAGCGCCGTACCGTCTTCGATCTCCTTGGCCCCCTCGTTCACCAGGGGCGCGAAAAGGCGGAACTCGATTTCCTCATCGGTGAAAGTGCGCCGCTCAATACCCAGTTCGTTGGCGACATCCTCGATGATCTGCGTGGTTTCGGGATCGGGGGACTTGTCACGCCCTTCGTAACGATAAAAACCTTTGCCGGTTTTCATCCCGCAGCGCCCCTGCTCCACCAGTCGCTCCAGTATCGGAGAGAAACGCTCGCCCGGCGGCAGTTTCTTCAGCCGTTCCTTGCGGACCAACACGCCAATATCGAGGCCGCTCATGTCGCGCATGGAGATCGGCCCCATGGGCATTCCAAATTTCTCGGCGACCCGGTCGATTTGCTCCGGCGTCGCACCTTGCTCCATCAGGAACCCCGCTTCGCCGGTATAATACTGCAGCATCCGGTTGCCGATAAACCCGTCGCAATTGCCGGCCAGCACCACGTTCTTGCCCAGCGTCTTGCCCAGATCCATGACCGTGGCGATGACTTCGTCGGATGTTCGAGCCCCTCGGATGTTTTCCTGGAGCTTCATGACGTTGGCGGGCGAGAAGAAATGAACGCCGATCACATCTTCGGGCCGCTCCGTCACGGCGGCGATCTGATCGATATCAAGCGAGGACGTGTTGGTCGCCAGGATCGCACCCGGCTTCATCACCGCATCCAACCGAGTGAAAATGTCTTTCTTCAAGTCCATCTTCTCGAAAACAGCTTCCACGACAATGTCGGCCTGCGCAAAATCCGCGTAATTTATAGCGGTCGAGATGCGCGCGAGCGCTTCGTCCATTTTGCCTTGCGCCATCGAGCCGCGGCTGACCGAAATCTCGTAGTTCTTGCGGATCGTCGCCATGCCCTTGGCCAAAGCTTCGTCGCTGATGTCGGCCAAGGTCACCGGAATGCCGGCATTGGCAAAAACCATGGCGATGCCGCCGCCCATTGTGCCAGCACCAATCACCGCAGCCGACCGGATCGGCTTTGCAACTGCTTTGAGGCCCGGAACTTTTCGCGCCTCCCGCTCTGCAAAAAAGTAATGCATCAGGGCAGGGCGTTGATCACTGGCGTACAACTCGGCGAATTTTTCCGTCTCGAATGCCAGGCCTTGCGCGGCGGAGCTGCTGCAGGCCGCCTCGACGCAATCGATTATGGCCATGGGCGCGATCTTGCCTCGCGCCTTTTTGCCAACAGTAGCGCGAGCCCGGGCAAATACAGACGGGTCGACGCCGGTAATCTTGTCGTCCCGCTGGGTAACCGGCATGAAGCTACGACCCGAAGCCACCACATCGCGGGCAAACGCCACGGCCCCGGTGCGGGCATCGTCAACCACAGCATCGATCAGGCCCATTTCCAACGCTTTGTCCGCTGAAATGTGCTTGCCGGTCGTCATGATATCGATAGCCGCATCGACCCCAGTCAGGCGTGGAACGCGCTGCGTCCCTCCGGCGCCTGGGAGAATACCCAGATTAACCTCGGGCAAACCGACCTTCGCGGATGCGACTGCGACGCGGGCGTGGCAAGTTAGCGCCAGTTCGAGCCCACCACCCAGCGCCGTCCCGTGGATCGCAGCGATCACTGGTTTGGGAAAGTCTTCCAGGATATTCTGAATGTCCTGGATCGAAGGGCTGGCCTTGCTCTTGTCCGTGCCGAATTCGGTGATGTCGGCGCCGGCGATGAAGGTCTTGCCACCGCCCATGATCACGACGGCGCGGACGGCCTCGTCGCCCCGTGCGCGTTCCAGCGTTTCGGCCAGGCCTGTGCGCACCGCCAAGCTTGCGGTGTTAACAGGTGGATAATCCACCGTCAGCACAGCCACTTCGCCATCGACCTGGTAACTCACCGCGCTCATACGTTCTCCGATCACCCGCACGCTCCCGATCCATGGCGCCAAGTAACGTGTGGAGCGTGGGCAGCAATGCGATAGCGGCAATATCGCCCCGCACCGATGGTGCACAGCGCTCATCGGCCGATCGGACATCATATGGGTAATTTGCCCGTGCAAGCCGTGATGGTTTGTTATCCGAGATGGCTCAACCGCTGTTACCTCGCGGCCGCCTTGGTGATCCAAGCTAACGCGATCCGTGCGATCTTCGCTTGCAGTTGCCTTGAGTGGCCGCCTTCCACTTGTCATGCCATTCCAGCCGATCCCACAGAAGCGGATCGAAGACCCAGCGAAAGCCTGGCCCTTGTGGATCGTCGGCCGCAAGCCGTTGCAGAGAATGGCGCGCGATCCACTCGAGGTAGAACGGATTGGGGCAGGGCTGCGGCGGCGCAAGCCGAAACCGCGCGAGAGCCTCCGCCAATGTGCGATAGACGCGACGGTTGGGTGAGGGTGGAAATCGCATCATCTCGCGCTGATGCTCGATGATCGTATCAAAGAGGATCGCGCCTGCCAGAGCCATGCCATGATGCTGGCCCAAAGGCAGCATCGGCCTCCCACCATAGCTGTGCGCAGCAATCACGGGTGGCCTTGCATTGAGAAAATCCGCCGCCTTTGCCGCCGCTCAAGCCTCGCGCGCATGGGCGGGGTCGTTGGCCGCATCCTGCCAAACCGTGTTAGGGGCGCCTACATGTATTCGTTGGTTAGAAAGGCCACGCTATTTAGCCATGATTGGATAGAGACAAGTTTTGTTGCAGCAAACTGCCAAGCTTCACGATGTTACAAAATTGCCGCGGACTAGCTTTTTTGGTGTTTCTACTTGGCAAATCATAACCATAATCATCCCTCCGCAGCCTCCCTACGGATTGTGGTGCGGGAAGGCTGTGCATAGAGGGCGTGGCAGAAGAGGAAGAGGAAGAGGAACGGGACGCAAAATGCGCCCTGTTCGCTCTACTGTCGTCCTGGTTTGAAAGGTGGAGGATATTTCGCGCATGGACCGTTCCCTTTTATTTTCCGGCGTCAGCGCCATCACCATGCTGGTGTGTGCTCCGGCCGCGTTCGCGCAGGAGGCTACTGCTCAGGACGCTCAGAGTGGGATCAACGACATCGTCGTAACCGCGCGTAAGACGAACGAAAACCTTCAGTCCGTCCCGATCGCGATCACGGCGCTCAGCGGTGATGCGCTGCAAACCAAGACGGTGCAAAGCGTTACCGATCTTCAATTCAACGTACCGGGCCTCGTCAACTTCCCAGAGCCCCAGGGCGGGGCACCCAGCTTCGCTATTCGCGGTACCCGCCAGCAGGGCATCACAGGGTCGCAGGGCGGCGTCGCCGTCTATCTGGGCTATGTTCCGCTCATCTCCAGCGTGCCGATCAAAAACGCCAATTTCGATATGCAGTCGGTTCAGGTGCTGAAGGGTCCGCAGGGCACGTTGTTCGGCAAGAACACCACGGGCGGCGCAATCATCTTCACGCCAAATGCGCCCAGCGATCGGTTCGAGGGGATGGCGACCTCCCAGTATGGCAACTGGAATCGCAAGGACTTCACCGGCATGGTCAACGTGCCGGTTGCAGAGGGTGTGGGCCTGCGTGTCGCTGGGCGCATTGTCGCGCGTGACGGTTGGTTGAAGAATATCGAGCCCGGTCAACGCGATCTGAATAACGAGAAGAACCAGTCCATTCGCGTTTCGCTGCGCTTGCAGCCGACCGACACGCTCACGAACGACACGGTCTTCGATTACTATCATCAGAACGAGCGGGCCAATCAGGCGGGTATTCTGGACGCGACTCTGGGCCTGGATGGCGCTTTGCGTTTCGGCAACGGCAAGACGGTTCGTAATCCCGCCTACGCCTCCTTCGCACCTTGCGACGTGCTGTATTCCGATTGTTCGGCCCAGTTCGCCGAGCAGAATGCGATTGGCTACAAGAAGGTGCGGCGTACCTTCCCCATCTATGTGAAGGGTGACTGGTGGGGCGTTTCCAACACCACCACGCTGGAGCTTGGCTCGGTCACGCTGCGCAATATCTTCGGATACCGCGATGATCATTTGGAAAACAGTGAGGATGACGACGGCACGACCAATCCGGCTCTCGATGGCTTCAACGAGCTGAAGTCAAAGCAGTACACGAACGAGCTAGATATTATTGGCAAGCTGTTCAATGATCGTCTCGATTATACCGTTGGACTCTATTACTCGGATTACAAGGGCGACCAGTTCCTCAACTATATCGCGATTGGCGATTCTCCGACCCGCAACCCGTTTGGTGTCCTGCCGCCGTCTGGGGCGATCTCGCCGAACCTGACGGACAGCATGTATCGGACCAAGAGCTACGCTGCGTTCGGACAGATCAACTACCAGATCGATGACAAGCTGACATTGACGCTGGGCGCGCGCTACACGCATGAGAAGCTCAATTACGCGTTGCAGCAGTTCTCCGGTACGCCGCTGACGTGCACCACGCCGATCTACGCACAGACTGACGCGGCGGGTAATGTCACGGAAGACTACGATGCTGGCCAATGTCGCGTGTTCCGTGACACATCGTTCAACAGCTTCATCTTCAACGGCAGCTTGAACTTCAAGGTCGATACCCGCACGCTTATCTACGTGAACGCGTCGAAGGGCTATCAGGCGGGTGGCTTCAACGCGCAGATCCGGGAGCCGGAATTCCATACCTTCTCACCCGAGACGGTCATGAGCTTCGAGGCGGGCGTCAAGAAAGACTGGTTCCTGTCTGGCACGCCGCTGCGCACGAACCTGGCGCTGTTCTACTCGAAGTACGACAATCAACAGCGCTCCTTGAACGGCTCCTATAGCGACAACCGCTCATGGGTCGCCGTATTCAATGCGGCATCGTCCACCGTATGGGGAGGCGAGATCGAGATGAACGTCAACCCGACTGATCGTCTGCAACTGTCGGGCTTCTATAGCTACGTGAATGCCAAGTACGACACCTTCACGGCACCGATCGTAGGTGGCAGGGTTCCTCAGACCACCGATCTGTCGGGCTTCCCGCTGACATCGACGCCCAAGCACACCCTCAACGCCAGCGCGATCTACACGATCCCCGTGGGTGGAAACGATGGTGGCCTGCGCCTGACCGGATCCTATTACTATCGTTCAGGCGTCAACACCGACGATCTGTACTTCCTGGACGACACCACCAGGATCCCGGGCTACGGCTTGGTGAATGGCCGTATCGATCTGGTAAAGACGCTTCCTTTCGACATCGGCTTCTGGATGAACAACGTGCTGAACAAGAAGTACGTTTTGTTTAAGACACAGCAGCTGGCCAACTATGGCACTGCGCGCGCCGGCTACGGCGAGCCACGCAGCTACGGCCTGCAGGCGACGTATCGCTGGTAACCAGCTAGACGTTGCAGGTCATGTGAAAGACCGTCGTTGCGCCCAAGCGTGACGGCGGTCTTCGCTTTTTTAGATACGCCAAGAAGGGCGATGATGCGCCCGTTCATAGATTGGGGGCAACTCTGTCCTCGCGGCATCTGCTCACAAAACGTGGACGTGGTTCGCCTCCTCATAAATAGTCACGTAGAGCGTGGGGGCTTGGACGGCTAACTCTCCAAATGGCAATATACTTCCACAGGGTGGCGCGGGAGGCTGTTGTTAAAGGAGAGCGATGATGAAAATCGGGTCCCATCTGCCGCCAGCACGGCTTCGCCGTATAACGGATTGGCCACGCGAGCGGGAAATTTTTCCAAGCGACGTCTCCTTCCCGAATGAGGAAGGAGCTATCCAATGACCATCGCGAACAACAAAGGTTTCGGTTCCGATCAGCCTCTGCAACTCGTCCAGCACATCGTGAAAGGCGAACTTGCCGATGGTGCCGAAGAGGTTTATGCGGGCCGGACACCGTTCGCCACACCGAAGATCGACATGGGCAGCCTCGTTTGGTCGCGGATGGAGCCTTGCCCGGCTGCTGATGTAGGCATCACGGAAATTCTCGATATTCTCGAGCGGACGGGCGAGGCTTTACGTGCCGACGTCGACGGCCACATCGCCGTTGCGCTCGACCGAATGACAGGCTCCTGCAGGCTGGAGCGGCGGATCATCGAAAACCTCTACGATGATTTGCCCGCCATGTTTTCGGACAAAGCGGGCATCACCTACATGCTCAAGCGTGAGCTTGGATCGCTGGAGATTCTCGACGGTTGGCAGCGTGAGGTGCTGACGAACGGCAAAGTGATCAAGGTTCGCGCTTTCCCCCCGCGTATCCTGCACGTCCTGGCAGGGAACGTACCCATGGTGGCTGCCGGAGCGATTATCAAAGGCGCGCTTACGAAGGGCGTGCACCTTCTTAAGATGCCGACAAACGACCTGCATACTGCGCCCGCGATCCTGCGTACGATGGTGCGCATGCCATCCGCTCCTGAGATCCTTCACGGCGGTTTATTGGCGCGGTGGAGACGAGCGGGTGGAGGGTGCCATCTGTCGCCCGCAGTATCTCGATAAGATAGCGGCTTGGGGCGGCGAACGCGCGATTACCGGTATCAAAAAGTATGCCGGGCCGGGGCTGGAACTCATCACCTTCGATTTCAAGACGTCGATTTCTTTGATCGGGCACGAGGTGTTTGAGAGCGCAGAAACTTTTGAGGAAGCCGCGGAGCTTGCGGAAATCGATGTTTCCAACTTCGACCAAAGCGCCTGCGTGTGCTCCCGCTTCATCTTCATCGAAGGCAGCGTGAATGATGTCGATCGTTTCTGCGCGGCGCTGCACGGAAACATGCTGAAGGAAGGCGCTATACCGCTGCCAAGTGCGCGCCGGTCCCATCCGCGCTGCGCGAGGAGATCGAGGCTTTCGCGATGCTTGAGCCGGACTATCGCGTTTGGGGTAGGTATGACGGTTCGGGAATTGTGGTGCGTTCCGACGAACCAGTGGAATTTCATCCCGACGGCAAGATCGTCAACGTTGTGCGCGTGGCCAGGCTCGCTGACGCCGTGCGCCACGTCGACCGCAGGTGTCTACCCCTTCGTTCGCAAAGTCGAATTGCGCGATCGGCTGGCAAATGCCGGTGCTCAACGGATCGTCAATCTGGGTATGGCGATGTCATTCGGCACGGGTGCGCCGCATGACGGCTTTTATGCGATGCAACGGTACATGAAGTGGATTAGCGACGAAGGTGAGCCGTGACCGAAGCGGGCATTCCCGCAGATTGTTCCGATAATCTCGGTTGAAAACATAATCTGAAGGTTAGGGTGGAGCCAGCAAGCCGCCACCCTAACCTTCGAAACCTAAGATTTAGAAATCAATACTTGCTTGCAGGCCATACTGCCTCGGCGTTTGTAAAGATTGAAAACCATTGTTTGTATCAAAAGTTACGTTGTCATTGTCAAAGATGTTTTCGACATAAGCGGCGATATTGGCGCGAACTCCGCCAAGGTCGATACCGTTCAAGCCGATACGCGCATTTGCCAAGCTAACCTTCGATGCGGGCCATACCTCACCCGGAAATGCCTTGGGCGAAGTATGATAAGCTGACAGTCGCTTGTAATCAGCATGGATAAAGCCTTCGACGTCTCCCATCACGGGTCTGGCGTAGTCGATACTTGCACCAAGGCTGGTCTTAGGCAGGAATACGATCGCCGTTCGATTACAGCCACCGCATTCGTAGGCGGGTTGCTTGCCATCCATGAGTGCGAGATTGCCCGAAATCGTCAACCCTTCGGTAGGTACGACGGTGGCCTCCGCTTCGAAGCCCCATAGCCGAGTCGTGCCAGGCACATTGACGATGTCCTGTAATGTCGGGTCGTTTGGAGGCGTGACGTTGATCTGCTGATCCGAGACCCAGCTATGATATGCCGCCATATTCAGGCGAAGCCGGCGATCAAACAGTTCACTCTTGAAACCAAGCTCAACCTGCTTGTTGATTTCCGCGCCGAAAGTGGAAAACGTTTCGGATCGGACGGTCGCGCCACCATCCCGGAAGGCCTGAGCATATCGAACATACACGTTGACTGCCGGGGTGAAGTCGTAGGCTACCGTCAAAGCTGGATCGAGACGCGAAACACTGGGGATTTGTCGCAGGATGGGATCTGCGAGGACGGTGCTATTGAAGACCGTACGAACGCCCGACTTGGTTGCTTCGGTATAGCGCAGGCCGGGCGTTACTTTGAGTTTGCCATCGAGCGCACTGGGAGTCCACGTGGCTTGAGCGAAGGCGGCAAAAGTGCTTGAACGAACGCTTTGAAAACGCCGGTCACCCAACGGGATTGGCTGAATACTGTAAGGAGTACGGCCGGGCTCTGCTCGGATCGAGACCAAGTTTTCGCGGCTATCATCCGCTTTTTCCCGGAAGTAGAAGGCGCCAAATACATAGTTGAAATCCCCTGCCGTCCCCAGCAGCTGAACTTCTTGGCTGAATGATTTGCTCTTCACTAGCGACTTTCCGTAAAGGCCGGAAAGAAGTGTGCCCGGAATGTCGTTCGGGAAGAAGGACGGCAGTGCGACGAAGCTCTGCAGGTTGACGCCGCCGTCTTCCTTAACGCCTCGTACCGATGTAATAGATTTGACCGTGACGTAATCTGATACGTCATAAGTCAAAGTGCCGACAACGCCCTTAGCCTTCGATTTGATATATGGCAGAAAGTACGAAAACGGCGTTCTCTTGACATAATTTCCCAACTCAGCCGCTGGCAGGAGCAACGTCGGCGAGTCAAAATGGAAATAAGAGGCGGTCTGTTTAAGGTCGCTGTAATCAGCGGCAACAACGGCTCTGAAAACGTCAGACGGCTCCCAGAGTACTTGGCCGCGAACGCCCCAGCTGTTCTCCTCGCCGAAATTGCGCCGCTGGCTTTTCCTTAAAATCGCGGCAGTCGTCTGATCGTCGGGACCATTTTTCGTGAATCCGTCAGACTTTGTATAATATCCGTCAATCTTCGTGGAAATCGTGCCTAGCTTGGGCGTGTTGATATGGGCGTATACTTTCTTTCGCCCGAAATTGGCAAGTGTTCCGCCAATAGATCCCTCAAATTCTCCGGTAGGCTGCTTCGTCACAATCGAGAGGGCACCACCTTCGGCGTTACGGCCAAACAGCGTTCCCTGGGGACCACGGAGAATTTCCACACGCTCGATGTCCAGGATTTCCGATCCCAGGCCAACGGAACGGGGAATGTAGACACCATCCACGTAGACCGCGACAGGCGCTTCAATCGTAGCCGACGAAGGATCCTGAGTAGAGATACCGCGAATATTGAGCGATAGAGTAGGGCTGCCGACGAACGCCGTGGAGACCAGGCCAGGCACGGCAAGCTTGGTGAAATTGGTAATTGATGTGACGTTCTGCTTTTCCAGATCGGCAGATCCGAAAGCGGTGATCGCGATCGGCACATCTTGAAGGCGTTCTGCTCGCTTTTGGGCCGTCACAACGATGTCTGCCACACCGGTATTGCTTGCGATGGCCTGATCGGATTGGCTGGCGCCACCATCCTGAGCATATACCGACGTCGAGCCAACAAGCGCTGAAACTACAATCGTGCCGATTACGCACGCGGCATAAGGCCTATACCTAGACATATTCCCTCCCCTTAACGATCAAAGCCGTTTTCTTATGAAGACGACTCATAAAAGGGGTGAGATCGAATAGATAGAACGGCACCTCCCGTAGCTTGCGTAATCACATCGGTGATTTGAGGCGATGCTCCGAGCAGTTGAGTAAGTCGGCCTCGACGCGTCGCCTGCTGATCGGGTCTGATTGTGACGATTGATTTAAGGGGAAAGATGATGCGCCGCAAAAGTATCTTGGATGATAAGGCAGGCATGCCACAAGCAAAAATCGCCTAGTCGAGAGGGCTGAAGAAGGTGTTGGAGCGGTCACGGCCGAAACGATCACCCATTTCCGATGGCTTGCCGAACATTCCTGTCTCCCAATCGGATGCCTTGTCACCCACGCGAAACCAGTCGATCAAAACATGCCTATGCGCGATCCGCCATTGCCCTTCGCGCAATTGAAAGCGATCGAGGTAGCGGCCGGCGGCATGAACGTCCTGTTGCTCGCCCTGGCGCTCCTCTTGATGCACTGCCCAAAAGTAACTTTCGCACTTTGCCTGCGAACCATCGATCCGGATCAGGACGTTAGTGATTTGGTGCTGGGTGACGCGCATCGTTTTGAGGATCGGAATTACCCGCTCGACGAAATAATAGGCGTTGAGCGGTGGCTTGTGGGGCACGGCATGACTGTCAAGCGCATCTGGCCAGTACACACTGCGTAGCAGATCGGCATCGCATCGGTCGATGCCCCGGCAATAGCGGTAGAGACAATCGCGGATCGCCTCGCGATCGGGCATCTCTTCCAAGACGCGTGCTCGATCAGGCACCGTCAGGAATGGGTCGGGGGCGCTCGTCTGTTCGGTCATGAAGCAAAGCTTGGTCTTACAAGGTGCTCCGGACAATGGCCCAGCACCGACCTTGCATGGCCTTGCCCAACGATCACCTATTTGATGCAGTCGCCTCTCTGCCTTGTCTGGGCCGTCATGCTAACCCTAGGTCAAGAAGAGGAGTTTGGGGTTTATGAGCGATAGCAAAACGGCCGTGATAATCGGTGCCACAGGAACCGTGGGCCGCGGCATCACGCGGGTACTGGCGGGGAGTGGCTGGAAGGTCGTGGCGATTGCTCGTGACATGGCAAAACTGAATGCCCTCGAGAGTGAGGTACCGGGCATCAAGATCGTGGCAGGAACCGTAGATGGAGACGCGCCCGCAGAGCAGCTGGCGGCACAGGTAAACGGCGTGGCCCCGCAAGTCGATGCGGTCATCACCGCGATCAACGGCCCCCTTTTCACCACGCGGCTATTGGATTGCGATGCAGAGAAGCTGATGGAGACGATCCAGGGCAATCTCATCACCCATCATTGCGCCGCACGATGGTTGAGCCCGCTTCTTGCACCGGGCGGTCATTATATCGGGATAGGCGGCGGCATGGCCGACTTCACGTTCCCGGGCGTCGGGCCTGTTTCGCTGTGTCAGGCGGCGCAACGCAACATGTTCCGCTTTTTTGCGATGGAGGTTCAGGAGCAGGATATCTCCGTGGTGGAGCTTATGCTGTTCTCGCACATCGTAGATCCGGCTGACGAGGACGGAGCCAATCCTCGCGAGATCAGGGCCGATGAAGTGGGCATGCATATCCGCGCCATACTTGATCGGCCTGAAGACTTTCCCGGCCCCATCTTGGCGCTGAAATCACGCAAGCAGATCGGCCAGCCCGAGCGCCAGTGAAGGTTGTGCCGATTGAGTTGGATGCCCGAACGATCGAACGCATCTATGCTGGGGCGTTAGCGGATGCGCCTTGGCAGGATGCTGTCGACATGTTGTGCGAGGGGCTGGACGCGGTAATCGTCGCCCTGGCCTTTCGCACGGTTCGTGAGGGATTGCCGTCGGTGGGCGTCCAATCCTTTCGAGGCAATGGCCGCCGGATGTGGGACGGGTTCTTCGAACATTACCGAGACGTAGAGACCTTTCCCTATGATCGGATGGAGCCGGGCGTCATCTATCCACTGAATGAGTTTATCGGGACGGGGTCGATTGAATTGGAGCGGCTGCGCGCGGAGCTGCAGCAGCCACTGGGCGGCGGCGAAACCTATGGGTTGGCATTGTCGGATCGTGGTCACTCCGTCGCTTATCTGATTTGGGTCATGCCGGCGGAGCGCTCCTTGACGCCCGAGCAGTCGCAATGGGTCGAAGCGGTCGCCGGACCGCTCGCGCGTGCCGTGGGTGGCTACCACCGCATGCGGGTGGCGGAACTGTCCGGGCGGCTAACGGCGGACGCATTGGGGAGGCTGGAGGTTGGCGTGGTGGCGATCGATGCGGAAGGGCGCGTCCTTTTCAGCAACGCGATCGCGGCGGACCTGATCGCGCAATGCGTGGAGATGGGTATTCATGGTGGACGGCTGGTGATGACCAGGCCCGACCTGGCCGTTCGGCTGGACGCCAGTCGGTCCTCGCCGCAAGCCGCGCAAGTCGCCGGATCGGGAGAAGTCACGATCGGCTTGATGATGGTGCCGGTGGCCGATGGGCGGGACGAGCTGGGCCCTGGCTCCCGCCCCGAACGCGCCATCTACCTGCACGAGGTCTCGCGTTCCGCCCCCGTGCCTGAGCGATTGATCGCAGAGCTGTTCGGCCTTTCCCGGGCCGAGGCGCGATTGGCTTCGTTGCTTTGCACGGGGCTGACCTTGCGCGAAGCGGCTGCACGAATGCACATCACCGAAAACAGTGCACGCACCTATTCCAAGCTCGCCTTTTCCAAGCTGGGCGTATCTCGCCAAGCCGAACTGGTGCGGCGCGTGCTGAGCAGCGTGGCGATTTTCGGAAGTGTCGGCGCGGACTGACCAGCCCGTGAGAGAGAAGTCCCCATTTGGTAAGTGCGGGGGCATGCCGGACATGATCTTTAAAGGACCAATCGCGAAAGACGATGGCCAAATAAAAACAACGATGGAGAGATGCAGCATGGCGACGCTTGCCGAAGAGACGAACACCGGCGCAGCTTCACTTATGCCGACCCGCGATTATCTGCTGAACGGTGTCGAGAGCATTGGATTGATCGATGCGTTCACGATGCCCTCGGAGGAACTGGAGCCATTGCAACTGCGCGCCGCGCAGGAAATCTTCTCCGTGCGAAGAAGCCAGATCGCCGTGCGCGTGATGCCGATATCGAGGAAATTCGGACGATCGAAGACATCGTGCCGCTCTTTTTCTCTCATACGACGTACAAAAGCTATCCGATGTCTTTCGTCACCGATGGCCGTTGGGACCGGCTGCTGCGCTGGTTCGGGACATTGGTGACGACGCCGGTCGACGACGTGGACCTTACCGGCGTTCATGACTTCGATAGCTTCATCGCGGCTTTGTGGGCGGCGGGCCATTGTGCTGTCGTCACAAACGGCACGACCGGGAAGGTATCGCTGCTAAACCGCACGCCCAGCGACAACGATCGCTATCGCGCATTGGTGGGCAAGACCATGGCATGGCCTGATCCCGCAACGCCGACGCACGCGCATCGTGTGTTCAAGTTCATGCCGAACGGTGGCCCCTACCTGATGATGATTGCCAGCGCGGCGCAGGAATACTGGTTCGCGCGGCCCGATTCCATTTACGCGCTTTCCGATAACCCTTTGGAGGTCGGCAGCGTCGTGCGCATGGCGCAGATGCGAACCCGCATTGCCGAAGGTAGCGCCACTCCCGACGAGATTCTGGATTTCGAAGATGAGATGAAGGAAAAGGCGGAGCGCACGACGGCGCGGGCGGCCGAGATGATCGATATGCTGATCGATCTGCGGCATGAACCGATGATCATCGGCGGTCCGTGGCTCCAGATGTGGAACGTGATGCTGCGCGCGCGTGAACGCGGCGTGCAGGATGGAGAATTTCACCCCGACACCATATTGGTCTGCGGCGGCGGAACGAAGAACGCCCCGATCCCGCCGGACTATCGCGAACAGATCCTCGCCTTCCTGGGCCCGGTGCGAACCAACCAGGGGTACGGTATGTCAGAGATGTCCTGGCATTATCCGATGTGTGAAGCTGGAAACTATCACGTCAATCCGTGGACGATCCCGATGCTGCTGGATGAGACTGGGGAGAGCCTGCTTCCGCGCGAGGGGGTCCAAACCGGCCGCTTCGCCTTCCTGGACATGGGCTTCGACGGCCGCTGGGGCGGCTTGATCACGGGTGACAGGGTGACGATGGATTTTCGCCAGACCTGCGGATGCGGACGCAAGGGCGCCGTGATGCTGCCTGATATCACGCGCTTCGCCGCATTGGGCGAAGAGGACAAGATCGGCTGTGCCGGAACGATTGACGGCTATATCCGCGGTGCGCTGGCACAGTGAACCAGTCCGTCAATACTTATCGCTTGTTCCGCTCCGGCAAGAAGCACTGAGCGATGTTCGGTAGGGGCGGCGGTCACGCCGCGTTTTTGAGCGCGCTATTCTCGCTGGAAGGGCAGGTGGCCCTGGTGACCGGCGCGGCGCGCGGGTTGGGCTTGGAGATGGCGCGTGCGCTAGCGGCAGCCGGGGCGACGGTGCTTCTGGGCGGTCGCGATCCCACGCGGCTGGAGGCGGCGGTGGAGCAGATTACGCAGGACGGAGGTATTGCCGCGCCGATCGTCTTCGATTTGGACGATGCCCCAGGTACGGCGGCGGCGTTGCAATCCATAGCATCGACATATGGGCGGCTGGATATTCTGGTCGCCAATGCCGGGGTGCGTAACCGTACGGGGTTTGCAGGCTTCGATCGGGGATCTTTCACGGATCTGCTGGCCACCAATCTCGTCGCGTCGGGGGACATATGCCACCGGGCAGCGCAGGCCATGGCGAGTGCAGGGCGTGGTGGGCGGATAATCGTTATCGGTTCGATGGTTTCGTCGATGGCGACGGCGGGGGATCCGGCTTATCTGGCGGCAAAGGCGGGGCTAACCGGCCTGGTCCGCGCTTTGGCCGCCGAGTACGGGCCAATGGGTGTCACCGTGAACGAGATCGCTCCAGGCTCTTTCGCCACGGAATACAACGCCGCGCTCGCTGCCAACCCGCAGGCGAATTCTGCGGTGCAATCGCGTACCCTGCTGGAGCGTTGGGGCAAGCCGGAGGAGATCGCCGCTGCGGCACTCTTCCTCGCTTCTCCCGGTGCGGCCTATGTGACCGGGCACCGGTTGGTCATCGACGGAGGCATGTCGCTGAAATTATGAGCAGTGGTTTATCTTATGTACCCGCAACGCAGGCCCGGGATCTTCTGGGGCTGCGTCTAGTCCTCAATGCAGGCGTCCCTGGCCCGTGGAGCGAGGCGGCAAAGGCCCTGTTCTATATAAAGGGCATCCCCTTCGTCCCCGTCCCACACAAGGGCGGCATGCCGAACGAGGAACTGGTCGCGTGGACCGGCATAGCCAACGCGCCCGTGGCGATGCTGGACGACGAACGGCCCCGCGCGCATTGGAGCGAGATTTTGATGCTCGCAGAGAGGCTTGCGCCAGAACCGCGCCTGATACCGCAAGACGAAGCGTTGCGAGTGCAAGTGCTGGGTTTGTGTCACGAGATATGCGGCGAAGATGGCCTGGGATGGAACCGGCGCCTCCAATTGCTGGAACGATCCGAAATCACTGCCAGGCGCAAGGCGGCGGAGAAGGATCCGACGGCTCTGGACCGACCCAACGTACCGATCGCACGAATGCGCTTTCGTTATTCCCCCAACGGCGATTTGGCGGCTGCCGAGCAACGGATTCTGGCGATCCTGGCGCATCTCGACGCGGCGCTGGCGGCGAACCGTGCCAAAGGGGCCGACTGGCTGGTGGGGGAAAGGATGACGGCGGCCGACATCTATTGGACTGCGTTTTCCAACATGTTCGTACCGATCCCCCACGATCGTTGCCCGATGCCTGACTTCTATC
Organism: uncultured Novosphingobium sp.; assembly: GCF_964277725.1. Lineage (NCBI taxonomy): Bacteria > Pseudomonadati > Pseudomonadota > Alphaproteobacteria > Sphingomonadales > Sphingomonadaceae > Novosphingobium > uncultured Novosphingobium sp. Next base: position 43,587 of record NZ_CAXYKL010000102.1, read on the forward strand.
GAGAGGCAGCGCTCGTCCAGTCTGCCGCCGTGTCCAGCGCCGTCACGGCCGATCTGCTGGATCACCGAGACAAGGTGGCGGCCATCTGCTTTGAAAACCCCATGCGGTTTTGAACGGTGCGGCTCCGTCAACGCCGCAGGAGCATGACATGTTCGACACGGTAATTCGCAACGCCACCATCATCGATGGTACGGGCGCGCCCTCCCGCGTCGGAGACGTCGCCATCACCGGCGACAGGATCACGGCGGTGGGCACCGTGGCGGGATCAGGGCTCGAAGAGATCGACGCGGCCGGCCTGACTTTGACGCCGGGGTTTGTCGATATTCACACCCATTACGATGGACAGGTATCGTGGGATAGCGAACTGGCGCCATCGTCGCTGAACGGCGTCACCTCCATCGTCATGGGCAATTGCGGTGTCGGCTTCGCACCTGTTCGGCCGGAACATCACGGCCGGCTGATCGAACTGCTTGAGGGCGTCGAAGATATCCCCGGCACGGCCTTGCACGAAGGCCTGACCTGGGAGTGGGAAAGCTTCCCCCAATACATGGACGCCATCGATCGACGACGCTTCACCATCGATATCGGAACCCAGGTGCCTCATGCGGCGCTGCGCGTCTATGTGATGGGCGATCGCGGCATCGATCACGACGCCATTCCCACCGACGCAGAAAGAGAGCGGATGGAGGCGCTGGCGCTAGAGGCGGTGCAGGCCGGCGCGCTTGGCATCACCACTTCCCGCAGCGTTGCGCATCGGGCCATCACGGGGGAACTGATCGGCACGCTGACGGCGGAAAACGACGAGATCATGGCGCTGGCCCGCGCGCTGAAGACGGCGGGAACTGGCGTGTTCCAACTGATCACCGATGCCTACATGAAAGGCGATGCAGACTTTGTAGACGCCGAGATGGGCTTGATCGAGCGGATCGGACGCACGACCGGCCGGCCGGTTTCGTTCGCCCTGATGCAGACCGACGCGTTGCCCGATCACTGGAGGGAATTGCAAAGGCGAGCGGAAGGGTGGGCTAGCGAGGGTCTGGACATCCGCACGCAGGTGGCGGCGCGGCCCGTAGGCGTGAACCTGGGTTTCGCGACCACGCTCAATCCGTTCGCGTGGACCCCAACCTACCGCGCACTCCTGGGGCTGTCGGTCGAGAACCGAGTGGCAGCCCTTGCCACGCCGGACGTGCGTACGGCCATCATCGCCGAGCATCGCACGATGGCCAAGGACGCGATGACGGCCCAGACACAAACCGCTCTCTCAAAGATGTTTCGCATGCGCACGCCTGTCGACTACGAGCCCCAGCCGGAGCATTCGGTCGGTGCGGAAGCGAAGCGACTGGGCAGGGATCCTGCCGAACACACATACGACGTGTTGCTGGAAGAGGGCGGCTATCGCCTGCTCTATTTCCCTGTGATCAATTTCGCCGATCACTCGCTCGACGCCGTCCACGCGATGATGGCATCAGATCGTGCGCTATTCGGCCTGTCTGACGGCGGCGCGCATTGCGGCACGATATGCGATGCCAGTTTTCCCACCACGGCTATCGGATTCTGGCGGCACGGCAATCGGCATGGCCATGCCTTCACCGTCGAGGCGATGGTCCATGGCTATAGCCAACGCAACGCTCGCTATGTGGGTTGGGAGGATCGCGGCGTGATCGCGCAGGGCTATCTTGCCGATCTCAATCTGATCGACCTGGATGCGCTTGTCCTGCCTCCGCCAGAGATCGCGCGGGATTTGCCCGCCGGGGGTGCACGACTGTTGCAGCGCCCGACCGGTTACCGCATGACCATGAAGTGCGGGCAGGTAACGTTTCGAGACGGAACTGCGACCGGTGCTCTTCCAGGGCGTCTGATACGCGGCGCGCAAACTTTAAATTAGAAAAAGAACCGGAGAGGACAGTTGATGGGGGGAGGGTCGGAATGGAGCCGGGGCTGGCGCACGGTCGTCAGTGGTACGTTGGGGATGACCGCGATGGCGGGTGTCGCCAGCGTCACCGGAGTTGTGATGGAGCCGTTGCAGCAGGAGTTCGGGTGGCCACGCGCCGTGGTGGCCGTCAATGTCTTCCTTTGCTCGGCCATGGCGCTGCTGCTCGCTCCGGTCGGTGGCGCACTCACTTCCAGATTGGGCGCGAGAAAGGTAGCCATTGGTGGTACGATCGGTGCGATCCCTGGCTTGCTGCTGATCAGCCTGACAGGTGGCTCACCCTGGACGTGGTATGCCGCCTGGACAGCGTTTGCCGTCGTCAACGTCGCGATCGGTCCGATGGTCTGGTCGGTGGCAGTCAGCGGATTGTTCGAGCGTGCGCGAGGATTGGCCCTCGCCGTGACACTGAGCGGTGGCGGCCTTGCCCATCTGCTCTTTGCCCCTCTCGCCGTCATGATGGAGGCGCGTTACGGATGGCGGGGGGTCTACATCGCCATCGCCGCGATTTTCCTGATCGTGCTGTTGCCGGTCCTCGTGTTCCTGTTTCGCGCGCGCGAGGATTTGGCCGACACAAGGCCGGTCGAGGCAATTGCGGCAAATAACTTGGGTCGCGCGGATGAACCGCCGGCGACCGGCCTGTCCTTGGCGCAAGCGCTGGGCACACGCCATTTCTGGCAACTCGCGTTGCTCGCGCTCCTGGTAGCGTTTGTCGAGGGAACCTTGATGGTGCACCTTTTCCCCATCCTCAAGGAAGAGGGGTTAAGCGGGGCGACGGCGGCCGGCATCGCATCGGCCATGGGGCTGTCGTTGATCGTCGGGCGGCTTGTCACCGGCATCCTGCTGGATCGCCTGCAGAGTTCGCACGTGTTTGCCGCATCGATCCTTTTCCTCCTGGTTTGCTGCTTCATGGCCCGCGTGGTGGCCGGCAACGCAGCGATAGGAATAGCTGTCGGCATTTTGCTTGGTCTGGGCTCGGGGGGGACCACCGGGACGCTGGCCTACATAGCAGGGCGCTATTTCGGGTTGCGCGCATATGCGGCGATCTTCGGCATGCTGATGGGCATTTTCGCGCTGGGTTACGGGATCGCCCCGTCTGTTGCAGGGTACGCCCGAGACGCGGCGACAAGCTATGCGCCGCTTTTCCTCTATCTGGCATTTGCCTGCGCGGTCTCGACCGTACTGGCCTTCACTTTGGGCAAAGGGCCTCACGCCGCGAAGGTATCGTGACCACGCAGGATTAACACGTATCGGTGAGGTGCAGGTTCTGGTTTGACCAGCCCCTTGCGCCTCACCCACAAAGTTTGCATCCTAGGATCGCGGGTAAGCGACGATCCGTGCCACCCCTGCTACTGATTATGACAGCGCCTTCAAGCTACTTTCGCGGAAAGCCTGGTTCGGACATCTTCCCCAAGGTGACTTCCACTTTTTCGATGTTCCCGGCGAATGCGCCATTGCCAGTAGTCAACGGGCTGACCGGCACGCTGCTATCCAACCCGATGTCGAAGGTTTCGTTCGTGTTGGCATGGCCCCGGATCGACCGGTCAAGATGGCCTCGCCCCACTTCCTTTCCGTTGATGAAGATGATGATGTCTCCGCCTTTGCCCGCGCCACCGCCGGCATAGTCGAAAGCGAAACGCAGATGCGTGGTCTTCCCCACCGGAACGGGTTGCGAGCCGGCCACATCAGTTTGATCGGCAGCCACGGGGGCATAGGCGTGCGCGACATGCGGGATGCCGTCTTTCAAGAAGAAGCTCCATCCACCCATGGCACTGCCCACCGCGGCGATGACGCCGGCACCTTGGGCGGGGTCGATGCGGATGTCGGCGTCGATGGTGAACCCTCTATTGAAGATGGACGGCCATACGTCATGGCTCAGCGTCATGCCCTTCCCGAAATAGACGTAGCGATCCTGCTTCTTGACCATCGCGCTGCTGAAGGCACTCATTCGATTGAACGCAGTACGATCATCTAGCGGATAGACGCCGTTACGCTTAGCCTCCTGGTCGAACAGGGTTTTCATTTCAGCCAGCCTGACAGGGTAACGCTTGGCCAGATCGCGGCTTTGCGTGAAATCCCTGGTCAGGTCATAAAGCTCCCACGAATAGCTGAGCGCCAGATTGTCGGCCGCGTCAGCGCCGGTCACCATATCCCAGGGTTTTTTACGAGGTGTCGTCGCCGCCAGCCAGCCGTCGTGATAGATCGCCCTATTGCCCAGCATTTCGTAGTACTGGGTAACACGACGCGAAGGGGCGTCGGGGGTAGCGAAACTGTATTGCAAGGCAATGCCGTCCATCGGGCGCTGAGACACCCCGGCCACTGTTTCAGGTTCCGGCACTTTGGCGGCGGCCAGGATTGTGGGCGCCACGTCGATGACGTGCGCGTATTGATCCCGCATGCCCCGCGCCTTTATTCCCGCAGGCCATGAGAGAATAAGCCCGTTGCGCACTCCGCCAAGATGGGATGCAACCTGTTTGTACTGGGGAAAAGGGGCATTCATCGCCAGCGCCCATCCGGTACTGTAGAGGATGGCGGCGTCCGGACCACCGAATGTCGGGAGCGCTGCGAGCTTTTCGGCATCAGTCGTATGACGATTGGCGATCTCACCGGACTCGCTGAGTTTGCCTTCCGGTGAGCCGGCGGAATCCGCTCCGTTGTCCCCTTCGATGAAGGCAATCAGCGTGTTATCGGTTAATCCCATGCGATCGAGCTCGTCGAGCATGTAACCAAATTGCGCATCTTGATAAGCGAGCATCGCGGCGAACGTCTCGATGTAGGCCTGTTGGATCCGCCGCTGATCTGCGTTCAAGGCGCCCCAGCGCGGCACATCTTCGGGCCATTGCGCCAGCCTTGCGTTGGCGGGTACCAGGCCCAGGCGTTTCTGGCGAGCCAGCGTTTTTGCTCGCACTGCCTCATAGCCTGCGGAGAATTTGCCCTTGAACCGCGCGATCCAGTCCGCCGGAGCCTGAAGGGGCGTGTGGACCGATCCAGGGGCAAAATAGAGGAAGAACGGCTTGTCCGGCGCCGCTGCCTTTTGGGCATGGATCCAATTGACCGCGTCGTCCGCCAATCTCTTGTCGAGAACGTCACCGATCGGCGCGTCGGGGACCGGGGAATTGTCACGATATAGGTTGGGGCGCCATTGGTCAGTCGCCGCGCCGACGAACCCGAAGAAATGGTCAAAGCCCAGCCCCAAGGGCCACTGATCGAATGGGCCGGCGGGCGAGTTTTGTCCGATGGGGACGTTGTGATGCTTGCCGACAAAGGCCGTGCTGTAGCCGTTGTCTTTCAGCACTTGCGCAATCGTCGCGCTGTCGCGGGGGATGATGCCAGTGTAGCCATCATAGCCGCTGGCAAAATCGGTGAGTGCACCGGTTCCTACTACATGGTGATTGCGCCCCGTCAGCAGCGCCGCACGCGTCGGTGAACACATGGCAGTGGTGTGGAAGCGGTTGTAAAGCAGGCCCCGCGCTGCCAGTCGATCAAGATTGGGCGTCGGGATCGGCCCACCGAAAGTTGATGCGGCACCAAAGCCGGCGTCGTCGGTCAATATGACGATGATGTTCGGCGCGCCTGCGGGGGCGGTGGGTAGCCTGGGATAGACCGGAGAGGTCTTTGCCGCGTCCGGATCGCCTATCGTCTCGCGCGCAGGAAGCGGTATCGGTAAGGTCAACCGCCCGGCATCCGACCTTGCCGTCTGGGCGTAGACGAGATTTCCCGGTGCCATCAAGGCTATCAGACTGGTCATCAGCATTGCGCGGTATCTTGTCATGGCGTCGCCTCCTCGGTCGCGCATCCGCCGCTGGCAGTGCACCTTTTGTTGTCATCAGTCATAGGTGCGGCCAGAGCAGCGGCGGCCATGCTCATCAGGTCGTTGAAATCGGGGACCCGAACACGCCCTTCGCTGCCATCGTCCATCATCGCGATCGTCATGTGGATCATCGCGGCGGCAACTTGCAGGCGAGCATCGAAACTGGGACGCGTCGCGTCTGGCATCGCGCTTCGCAGGGCATCGATCAATTGCTGCGTCACGGGGAAATATACGCTCAATGCCGAGCGCACGGCCATCCCGCCAGATCGCCCGATACCTGCCAGGAACCGCGCATAGCTGCGCATCCCTTGCTCATCCGTCTGCTCCACCAGCGGACGATAGAGAATGTCGAGAAGGCCCACGATCGACAGCGGCCAGCCTTCGCTTGCCTTCAGCAACTCGGCGCGACGCGCTTCGATCGGGGGAAGGCGATGGAGTATGACTGCGGCGGCAAGTTCTTCCTTCCCGCCAAAATGGTAGGCGACGACATTGCTGTTCGCACTGCCCGCCGCGCGTGCGATCTGGCGCACGCCAACCCCGTCTATCCCATGATCGGCAAAGAGGATTTCGGCGGCGCGGATCAACGCCAGTCGCGTTTCGCTTCCTTGCGCTTTCAGGCCGCTTTCCGGCCCTGGCGCGTGCGTGATCCGGGAGCGTTCAGCGGAGGTCAGGCAGATCACCTTTCAAGCACGATCGCGGAAGGCGTGATATCGCGTTCGCTTAATACGACTGTATTAGAACTCTAGTTTGCGAGTGACAGCAAGGTGTTCGTGATCGAGAAACGAAAAATGGCCGGCATCTCTGCCGACCATTCAATATGTGATGGCCAGTCGCAGGACTGGCCCGGTCGAGGGTCAGTTTTAAGCAGCTAGCCCCGCAGCGGCGATGCCGGCCAATGCGCATGTCTCGTCGTTGTCGGACGTGTCACCCGTGATCCCGACCGCACCCACGATCGCTCCGGCTGAGTCCCTGACGATCACACCACCCGCTGCCGGGATGATCCCGCCCTGCGAGATCGGGCCCAGAGAGGCAACGAACGTGGGCCGGTCCGCCGCCATGTCAGCTATCGCGCGCGAGTTCACGCCCAATGCCAACGCGCCCGACGCCTTCCCCGTAGCGATCTGAGGCCGCAGGGTCGAAGCACCATCAGCCCGCTGGAACGCGATCAAATGACCGCCCGGGCACAGGACCGCAACCGAAAGTGGCTTCAGGCCCAATTCCTGGCCCTTTGCGAAGGCAGCGGCAATGATCGTGTTGGCTTGATCGAGGGTAATGGCACCCATGGTCTAACTCCTTTTGAAAACGGAATGATCGCTAAGCGCGGGTGGCACCGGACCACCAGTGGCCCAGTCCAGCAGTTCGATGGTATGAATGACCGGGGTGCCGGAGCGACTGCCGATCTGTACCGCGCAACCGATGTTGCCCGTGGCGATCACATCCGCCCCCAGCTTCTCGATCTGGGCGACTTTACGATTGCCCAACTGGTCGGCGATTTCGGGCTGGAAAATGTTGTATGTGCCCGCTGATCCGCAGCACAGATGTGACTCGGCCGGCGTCCTCACGGCGAAACCAGCGTCTCGTAGCAGGCGCTGTGGTTGGGACGTAATCTTCTGCCCATGCTGCATCGAACATGCGGAGTGGTAGGCCACGGTGATGCCCGCGCTGCGCTGTTCCACGACGGCTGGCATGGCGATATCTGCCAGCAGTTCGCTGATGTCGCGCGCCATCGCCGAAACCCGTTCGGCCTTCGCTGCATACGCGGCGTCGTTGCGCAGCATGAAGCCGTAGTCCTTGATCGTCGTGCCGCAACCCGATGCGGTAATGACGATGGCATCTAGGCCCTTCTCGATCTCTCGTGTCCAGGCATCGACGTTGCGCCGTGCCGCTTCCAGAGCTGCCTGCTCCTTGCCCATATGGTGAACGAGGGCGCCGCAACACTGCTCACCCGCCGCGAAGGAAACGCCATAGCCGCAGCGTTCCAGCAGCCGCACGGTCGCAGCGCGGGTCTGCGGGCTCAGGACCGGCTCGGCGCAGCCCTGTAGCAAGACGACGCGGCCTTTGGGCGCGACCGGCATGACGCTGCGGGGCGGAACGGCGGCCGGGAGCTTTCTGGGCGCGAGTTCCAGCATGGCGGCCATCGGCTTGAGTGCTGCGATCTTGGCGATCCAGGGCGCCAGAGGTCGACCCAACTTGGCGGCGACCAACGCGGCACGGAAACGAGCGGGATGGGGCAGAACGAAGGCCACAAGGGCGCGCAGCATCCGGTCAGCCGGGCTGCGATCATGGTGCTCCTCGATATAGGATCGCGCATGATCCACCAGATGCATATAGTTCACGCCCGACGGGCACGTGGTCATGCAGGACAAGCACGACAGGCAACGATCGACATGCTTGACGACTTCAGACGTCGGCTTGCGGGCGTTTTCCAGCATGTCCTTCATCAGATAGATGCGGCCGCGGGGACTATCCAGTTCGTCACCGAGCAGGACATAAGTGGGGCAGGTGGCGGTGCAAAAACCGCAGTGCACGCACTTGCGGATCACGCTCTCGGAGGAGGCCATCGCCGGATCGGCCAGCAGTTCAGGTTGAAATTTAGTCTGCATGTGGCTGATCCAAGAAGCGGCCGGTCTCGAACAGGCCTGCAGGGTCAAAGGCGCGGCGGATGCGCGCAGCCAAGGCCGCCTCGCCCTGCGGAAGAGGATGCTGGGCGGGAACATGCGCCCGAACGTCATCCGGCGCCCGCAGCAACATGGCATGGCCACCTGCTGCCGTGACGGTGGCGCGCACCATGGCCGGATCCGATTGCGTATCATGGTGGATAAGGCCGCCCGCCCAATCGGCGAGCCACTGGCCGCCGTCGCGCGCCAAAGCGTGCACAATGCCAAGCCCTTCCTTGCGTGGCACGCTCAGCCGCCAGATCGTTGGCGACTGCCCCAGCGCCGCGGCGTTCGCGAAAGGATGCCAAAGCACGGCCCCTTCTTGGGCTGCGATCTCCTGCGGCACGCCGAAACGGGCCAAAGCCCCCTTCAGCAGGATTGCCCGCGCACCGACCGAAGGACCAAAGCCTTCGATGCGCAAAAGCGTAACGCCACGCTGTGGGTCGTGGGCAGCCGCAGCGACATCGGCCGGCAGGCGCATCGCCTCGCCCATCAAATCCCACGCGGCGGCATCGTCCAGCGCAGTCCAAACCAAGGTCAGGCTCTGTGTGGGGTTGGGCAACACCTTCAACGTGACTTCGGTCAAGACCGCAAGCCGGCCCCACGCGCCGCACATCAACTTTGACAGGTCGTACCCGGTCACGTTTTTGACTACTTTGCCGCCCGCCTTGAAGCGTTCCGCCCGGCCCGATACGGCCTCGAAACCTAGCAGGTGGTCTCGCACGGCTCCGCCCGACACGCGCCGTGAGCCTGACAGGCCAGCACCGATCACCCCGCCGATGGTCGATCCGGGTGCCGTATTCGGTTCGAACAGAAAGGCCTGGCCGCATTCGGCAAGCGCTGCTTCCAGTTCCGCCAGTGGAGTGCCGGCCTTAGCCGTCAGCACCAACTCAGCCGGATCATAACTGATGATACCTGACAGGGCGGTCGTCGCAAGTTGCTCGGCATCAGGCGTGGACGCGCCGAACAATCGGCGGGTTCCGCCGCCGACGATCTCGACCGTGGCTTTTCGCGCCGCCGCATCGGTCAGGATGGCAACGATGTCTTCGGGGGTCTGGGGCTGGTGCATCAGAAGCGCGGAATGTCCGGAAAAGGAAGCTGGCCATGATGAACGTGCGTTCGTCCCAGCTCGGCGCAGCGATGCAGCGTGGGGAACACTTTGCCCGGATTCAGCAGCGATGCCGGGTCGAACGCGCACTTGACGCGTTGTTGCTGCTTCAGGTCGATCTCGTCGAACATCTCCGGCATCAAATCGCGCTTTTCCACGCCCACGCCATGCTCGCCCGTCAGCACCCCGCCCACTTCGACACAAAGGCGCAGGATGTCGTTGCCGAACGCCTCGGCCTTGTCGAGCTGGCCTGGCTGATTGGCATCGTAAAGGATCAACGGGTGCAGGTTGCCGTCCCCGGCGTGAAATACGTTCGCCACGCCAAGGCCGTATTGCTGGGACAGTGCCTCCATGCGCTGCAGCACTTCAGGAAGACGACGGCGCGGGATGGTCCCGTCCATGCAGTAGTAATCGGGGGCCAATCGCCCGACGGCCGGGAAAGCGGCCTTGCGCCCGGCCCAGAAAGCAAGCCGCTCATCCTCGTCACGCGAGATTTGCAGAGTGGTTGCACCATTGCGCTGTGCGATCGCGGCCACTTCGTCAATCAGATGGTCGCACTCGGCCGCTGGGCCGTCCAGTTCGACGATGAGCAGCGCCTCGACATTCAGCGGATAGCCGACTTTCACGAATGCCTCGGCAGCATGGATCGCGAGCCGGTCCATCATTTCCATGCCGGCGGGGATGATGCCCGCCGCGATGGTATCCGCCACGCATTGTCCGGCCGCCTCTACCGCAGGGAAGCCGATCAGCAGGGCGCGCGCCGTTTCGGGCTTGGGCAGGATGCGCACGGTTACCTCGGTCACGACGCCCAACAGGCCCTCGGACCCGACGATCACGCCCAGCAGGTCCATCCCGGCACCGTCAAGCGCCTTGCCGCCAAAGCGCAAGACTTCGCCCTCAATGGTTACCAATTCCACGCCCAAGACGTTGTTGGTGGTCAGCCCATATTTCAAGCAATGCACGCCACCCGAGTTCTCCGCGACGTTGCCTCCGATCGAGCAGGCGATCTGGCTGGAGGGGTCGGGCGCGTAGTAAAAGCCCTCGTCCTCCACTGCACGCGTGATGGCCAGATTGGTGACGCCGGGTTGCACCACGACCAGGCGATCGTCGTAGTCGATCTCTATGACGCGGTTGAATTTGCCCATGCCCAGCAGCACCGCATCGGCCAGCGGCAGCGCACCACCCGATAGAGACGTACCCGAACCACGGGGCACGACCTTCACACCTTCGCGATGGCAATAGCGCAAGATCTCCGCGACCTGCTGCGTCGTTTCGGGCAGAACCACGACCATGGGCGGTTGCCTATAAGCGGTCAGACCATCGGATTCGTAGGGCGTGAGTTCCGTTTCACTGTCGATCACGCCTTCGCCCGGCACGATAGCGCGCAAGGCGGCCACGATGGCATCCCGCCGGGCGAGGACGGCCTGATCCGGTTCCGGCATCTTGATCGACATCGCGGTTCAATCCTCCTTGGGCTGCCGCCGGCGGATCAGGGCTTCCTGAACCACCGAGGCCAACATGTGGCCGTGCACATCGTACATGGCGCCCCGATTGTATCCCAAACCTCCGCCGGAGAACGGGCCGTCCAGCGCGTAGAGGACGCGCTCGATCGGGCGCGGTCGGGCGTGAAACCATATGGCGTGATTGAGGGACACAGACAGCAATTGTCCGTCATACAAGCTGTCGGCATGAGTGGTGCGTGAAGGGAAATTCGCGCACGCATCGGTCAAGTAGGCCAGCGTGGTGTAGTAGGCGATGGGATCGTCAGCCGGCGGGGCAGGGTGGGGCTGTACCCAAGCGATGGTTTCAGGACGTGCACCGGGCTTGCCCAGCCCCTCGTCCGGATCGAGGAAATAGGTGTCGAAGCTGGACCGGTTCAGCACCCGGTCGCTTGTCTCGAGATTGATGATGTCTGCGAGATCACGCACGTTCTGGCGCAGCGATGTCAGTTGTTCCATCGGCGGGACCGATGGGGGGGGCGTATTATGCTCCGCCTCGCCCTCTTCCCAATCATGGAAACTGATCTCGGCGCGGAACACTTCCTTGCCGTCCTGCATGGCGGTAACCCGCCGATGCGCAAAAGCTCGGCCATCGCGGGTCCGCTCGACATGGTAGTCGACCGGCCTGGCCGCGCGAGCGCCGCGAAGAAAATAGCTGGTCATCGCATGCGGCGACCTGGCGGGCGTGCTGCGCATGGCAGCGCCTACCGACAAGCCAAGGTATTGACCGCCGAACACCTCTCCGCCGAAGTTCCTGTCGGGTTCGAGCGAGCGCCAGACATCCGCCTCGATCTGCTCCAGCGACAGCAACGCGCCCATGTCGCCGATCTGAAGCCCTGGCATTTCGCGTGACCCGGTTGAAGCGCTCAATTGCCGCCGCCATGATCGGCGCGCAGGATCTTCTTATCGATCTTGCCACTCGCCACTTTGGGCAACTCGGTGACGAAGATCACGTCCTTGGGTTTCTTGTAGCCGGCGATCAGCGTGCGGCTGTGGGCGATCAGTTCCTCCTGCGTGGCGGCCTTACCGGGCGCCAGCACCACCACGGCGCATACGGTTTCGCCCCATTGTTCGTCGGGTCGACCGATCACGGCCACTTCGGAGACTGCCGGATGCTGTAGCAAAGCCTCCTCCACTTCGCGCGAATAGATATTCTCGCCGCCCGAGATGATCATGTCCTTCTTGCGATCGACCAGATAGAGATAGCCCTCGTCATCGAAGCGGCCGACGTCACCGCTGAAGTACCAGCCATCGCGGATGGCTTCCAACGTGGCCGCGGAGTTGTTCCAGTAACCTCTGAACATAACGGGAGATTTCAGCACGACCTCGCCCACTCCGCCGACCGGGCAATCGTTTCCGTCTTCGTCCACGATGCGGACCGCCGTGAAAAAATACGGAAAACCGGTCGAGGCCAGCCGCTGTTGCTCTGCCGGGGTTCCATCGGGGCGATGCATGTTCATCGGCAGCCATCCGATGCTGCATCCTTCACTAGAGCCCAGCATCTGCAGAAACACCTGGCCGAATATCGACATGCCCTTGCGCAGAACGGTAGTCGGCATGGGGGCCGCACTATAGATGATCATGCGCAAAGCGGAATAGTCGCGCTGCTCCACGCCGGGCGTTTGCAGGACCATATGCACCATGGTGGGCGCCAGTAGCGTATGCGTGATCCTGTTCGCTTCCAAGGAAGCGACAACCTCGGCCGCATCGAACTGGCGGTGAACGTGCACGGTGCCGCCGTTCGCCAATATGCCAAGCGCGATTGCCATACCGCCGATATGAAACAACGGCATCACGCACAGGAAACTGTCACCCGGATTGTTGCCCATGGAGGGCACCAGGACCTGCGTGTTAAACGCCATCTCGCGCTGACCCATGATGCAACCCTTGGGCCGTCCGGTAGTCCCACTGGTGTAGATCAGGCTGGCAACATCATCCTCCGCCGCGCGCGCGATCGGCCGTCCGTCCGGCACATCGGCGAGCAGTTCGGAATACGCGATCGCGTCAGGCGCGCCGGCACCGATCACCACCACTGCCTCGATCGTTCGCACTTGCTCGCGAAGCGCGGGGATGAGCGCGGCATATTGATCCTCGATCAACAGCACGCGTGGCGCGATGTCGTTCAGGATCCAGACGATTTCGGGCAGGGCCAGCCGGAAGTTCACGGTGGCGACGACGAAACCGGCAGTCCACCCGGCAACATAGGCTTCGATGAATTCTAGGTTGTTCATCGACAGGACCGCCATGCGATCCTGCTTGCGCATGCCTAGGCGTTCGAGCGCCGTGGCCAGGCGGCAGCCGTTCTGAAACAACTCTCTGTGTGTACGCGTCTGGTCGCCGCAGACCAACGCCGGATCATCACCGAAACGGCGGGCGTTGTTTTCCAAAATATGGCCGATGGTCAGCGGCGTGCCGGACTGGATCATGCGGTTATTCCTTGAGCTCCGCTACCCAGCGAGGCTCACGCTTTTCCAAGAACGCGGCGGAGGCTTCCTTGGTTTCATCCATGGACGAGGCGAGAGTGGTGAACAACTGTTCCACACGGTAGCCTTCAGTGATCGACATGTCTTCGGTGACGTTGATCGATTCCTTCATCAGCCGGATCGCGGCCGGGCTCTTGCGCGCGATCTCGTCCGCGATATCGAAGGCCGCGTCCATCAAGTCACCGGGCGCGACCACTTCGTTGACGCCGCCGTACGATTGCAGAGTGCGCGCATCTATCTTTCTGCCGGTGAGGGCGAGATAACGCACCAGCTTGTCAGGCAGCAGACGTGCGGTGTGCCGGGTGCCCCCCATAACGCCGACGTTGATCTCCGGCAGCGAGAAGACCGCGCTTTCCGAAGCGACCATCATGTCGCAGGAAGACGCCACGACGAGGCCCGCACCCAGTGCAGCGCCGTTCACTGCGGCGATGACCGGCACTTCGCATCGACGGATCGCATCGAAGCAGCCGCGCGAGACGACCGATCGAGCCAGCTGCCCCTCCGTCGTGCGTTGGTTCAGCTCCTTCACATCGGCTCCGGCGCTGAACATCTTGCCCATCGCCGTCAGCACGACAGCCCGTACCTTGGGCTCCTGCCCAATCGTAGAGAAAAGCTCTCGCAGGCCCTTGAACAGAGCCAGGTTCAGGGCGTTCACGGGCGGACGATCAATCGTCACCAGCAACACGCCCGGGTGCGCTTCTGGCCGCGTGATGGTTAGGCCTTCGACTTGCATTGATCCCCCTCGAACCGAAAAAAGATGCGCCGTCCGGACCGGGACGGCGTTTGATCGGGACCGCGCCTTGGCGGTCCCGACGAACAGGATACGTCAGTCGTTACGCAGTCAATCCCATGAAGTTCATGCCGTTCTCGTACATGACCTTGCGGGTCTGCTCTTCAGTGAGATCGCGGCAAGCTTCGGCCGCAAAGTGCCGCGGCGTCTCGGTGCCCTCGGCGTGCGGATAATCCGAGCCCATCATGAGCCAATCGGAATTATTCGTCTGGTCGATCATCAGCTTCAGGTTGTCTTCCGGATAGGCGACGACACCCACGTGGCGCATGAAGATCTTGCTGGGACGCTCCTTGAGCTGACCACCCGGCCAGTAGCCGTTCTTGGCGATGCCACGGCACTTATCCATCTTCACCAGCATCGAAGGCACCCATTCCGAGCCGTTTTCGGCGGACAGGATCTTGATGTTCGGGAAGCGCTCGAAGAAGTTCCAGAAGATGAAGCTGGAGATGGTCTCGACCATCGGGCGTTCCGAATAGCCGTGCATCCACACAAACGCTGTCTGCTTGATCCGGCTCTGCTGCATGGGCTCACCCCACACAGCCATGTGGTCCTTCATGTAGATCGCTTCGCCGACGTGGTAGACGACGCGCAGGCCGGCCTCGTTGACGATCGCCCAGAAAGGATCATGATCGGGGTGGGCCGGCGGCTTGCCGTTGATCGGTCCCATCGGCATCAGGATCGTGCGGGCGCCGTTATCGATCGCCCATTTCACCTGAACGCAAGCCTTCTCAACATTCTGCAGCGACATCAAGGGCGCGGAGAAGATCCGGCCCTCATAGTCGAAGCGCCAGGTATCCAGCATCCACCGGTTGTAGGCGTCAAGGATACGGTAGGCGGGCTCTTCCTGATCGAAATAGCTCACCAGAGCGACCATGTCGCCGACGTAGATCAGGCTGGAGCGGACATCCCACTCGTCCAGCTTCTTCACGCGCTCTGCGGGAGACAGCATGTCGGCCGTCTTGTCGACCTTGAGATCGATGTCCGCCTTGCCTTCCTTCATGGCGCGCAGCCATTCGTGAAGCTTGCCAGGAGCGGGGACCTTGCCGTCCTCGTCCAGATGGTCGGCGCTGATCTCTACCTTACGGGGGCCGACGTAGTAGGCGAAGTCACCATCGGCGCCGTGCTTCTTCTCGATGCCCCAATCTTCCTTCAGGTCTGCCGGGAAGTATTTGGTGAACGCATCCGAAGTCTCCCAGATATGCGTATCGGCATCAAAAATCGGACCGGTATATGCAGCTGTCACGTCTGCGTGTGCCTCTTTGGCCAACGTCGCCATGATATTGCTCCTCGTTCGAATCCTGCGCGACGAGCCTTCGTCGTGTACGTTTTCGTTTTACCTCTCCGCCCTTCCCGTCAATGTCGGATGCGGGAGAACCGCCTCTAAAACCACGACATCACATTGTTGATTTTGGGTCCATGATACGACCACACCCGCTGACGGCGCAGCGCCCGCGGCATAGGGTGCCGCCACATCTGATAAGTTCTGGGAAGATAAAGAGGATGACAGAAGCACTCGCGCGCCTGGACGCGCTTGAAAAGCGTCTTGGTGCCGTAGAAGACGAATTGGCCGTCATTCGGCTGGTCGCCAGCTATGGCCCCCTGGTCGACAGCGGCAGTCCCGACCTCGCTCCCGATCTGTTTGCCGAAGACGGCGTTTACGATGTCAGCTATGGCCGGATGACGGGACCCGCCGCTTTCAGCGAGCTTTTGAAACACTCTGAGCATCTAGATGCGATCAAAGGCGGGATCGCGCACGTCATGGGCCTGCCTTGGGTCCGGATAGATGGCGATCACGCGATCGCCGTTAATTGCACCCAGCTCTATCTTCGCCGGGACGATGGTTATGCTATATTCCGCGTGGCCCAAAACGTCTGGAAGCTGGAAAGGCGTCCGCAAGGCTGGAAGATCATCGAACGCACCAATCGGCTGATCGGCGATGGCGACGACGCTCGCGCCATGCTGGAAGCCGCCATTTAAGATCATACTGGAGAACACGATGACGGATCCTCATTTTCACGGCAAGACCGCGCTTGTCACCGGTGCCGGTGCCGGGATCGGCCGAGCCTCTGCCCGTGCTTTCGCGCTTCGCGGCGCACGGGTCATGCTGTGCGACCTGGATAAAACCTCGGCGGAAGAGACTGCGCAATTGATCGTCAGCGCCGGTGGCGAGGCCGAGGCAGTCAAATGCGATGCAACCGATTGGTCTTCCGTGGAGGGTTTGATCAAGGGCACGCTAGACAAGTTCGGCTCGCTCGATTTCGCGCATAACAACGTGGGCTGCGGCGTGAACAAGCCGTTCGACGAATTGACCGAACGTGACTATCAATTCGTAACCGACGTCACTTTCAAATCCGTCTTCCTCTCGCTTCGCCAAGAATTACCGGTGATGCGTGAAAGGGGCGGCGGCGCCATCGTCAATACCGCGTCTATGGCCGGCGTCAGCACAACGCCTTCTGCAGATATCGTCTATTCCGGCGCCAAGGCCGCTGTCATCCACATGACGGCCTATGCCGCGCGGATGTTCGGCCCGCATGATATCCGCGTGAACTGCGTGGCGCCCGGGCTTGTCGCGACCAAGGTGGTAAACGAAATGTTCAACGCCGAACAGCAAGTTGAACTGGCATCGGGCCAGATCTTCAAGCGCGCGATCCAGCCTGAGGAAATCGCCGCTGCCGTCATTTTCCTGTGTTCATCGGAAGCGGCAATGATCACGGGACTTAATTTCCCCGTCGATGGTGGCATCAACGCCGTTCGTTAACGGCTGGCATACAGAAGAGGGACGACCCTATGAACCCGAAACAGGTCGTCCAGGCCTTTTTGGATCACGCAGCCGCCGGTCGAACCGAGGAGGCGATCGCCCTGATCGCCGACGATTGTGACTGCTGGTACACAGGCGCCGGATCAATCTCCCGAGACGATCTGGTGAACGGGATGCGCGGCCTGCAAGGCTTGGCAGCCGGAGGAACGCGCTTTCCGGTCACCGATATGATCCAGGAAGGTGATCGCGTTGCGGTCGAATATGTCGGGCACATGCCGCTCACCAACGGGCGGACTTATGCCAACACCTATCACAGCAAGTTCGTGGTCAGGGGCGGCAAGATCGTTGTCTTTCGTGAATATCTGGATCCGCTGATCGTATCTGCGGCATTGGCGCCCGTTTAGCGGCATCGCCTGTTCATGGTAAATCGTCCGACCGCCGCTGTGCAGGCGGCGGTCGGGTCGTTTACCTGATTGAGTTTCGTTCCATGGTGGCAGCCGTCCATTTTTAGCAAGTGGTGCTGGTTCTCGGGCGGGATCGGTGCAAGAAGCACACGGTATGACAACGACACAGATCGATGCGACCAGCCATTGGGCCGCAACGCGTGCCGAATGGCGGCGGCATTGGCCCACGGGTGTGGCCACGCTGCTGGGACTTGGCCTTGGAGCTTCTATCTTCCCCAATATCTCCAGCTTGTTTATCCTGCCGTTGCAAAGCGCATTTGGTTGGAGCCGCGGCGAAATCGCCATGGCCAACAACTCAGCCCTGATGCTGGCCCTGCTCAACCCCGCGATCGGGCGGCTGATCGATCGGCACGGGGCGCGGCCGGTACTGCTTTTTGGGTTCGTAGGCGTGGCGGCTGCGTGGACCGGGCTGTCACTGATGCCGGGATCGATCTGGATCTATTACGCCTTGTTCGCCTTGCTGTCGCTTTGCGGATTTGCGACATCGGGCGTGGGTTTTTCCCGCGCGATGGCCGCGGTCTTCGTTCGCTCACGGGGATTTTCCCTGGCGGTGGGACGATGTGGGTTGGCTCTGATGGCGGCCGCGCTTCCCCCACTGCTGTTCGCCTTGATGCAGTGGGGCGGATGGCGCGCGGGCTATGCGGGAATGGCGGTTCTGACCGTGCTGATTGCCATCCCCGCGGTTTACTGGGGTATCGAGCGAGACCGCCATGCTCCGGCGACCCGTCAGACCTCCGCAACTGTGAACGCTGGAGGCGGCACGGCGCTTTCCTGGCGTAATTTGCTGCGCGATCCTCGCGTATGGGCGATCACCGCCGGTGCCGCCTGCGCCTACATGCCGCTGCTTGCCATCATCAGTCAGTTGCAGCCGCTTCTTATTGATGCCGGCCTGGCAGCGCCGCGCGCGGCGGCAATGGTAGGAATGCTAGGGCTGGCTGCGCTGGCCGGTGCTTTCGGCGCGGGCCTGCTGCTCGATCGCGCGAATGCCACCATGACGGCAGCAGGTATCATGCTGCTATCGGCCTTGGGCGTTGGTTGCCTGCTGCTTTCCGGACATGACACACGCTTCGCCTATATCGGCGTCATCCTGATCGGTGCGTCCCAGGGGGCCGAAATAGACATCGTCGCCTTTATGATCGCCCGGTATTTTCCGATCGCGCGGTTCGGCAGCGTATTTGGTATCTGCACCGTTGGTATCACCAGCGCGGGCGTGCTCGGCATGGCTGGGATCGGCGTGATGTTCGATAGAACCGGCGGGTATGCCGTCTCCCTGAATATAGCGCTTGTCCTGTTCGTGTGCGCGGCGCTGGCTTACGTGGTGCTGGGTCGCTTGCCTGTGGAACGGTGTCCGGACTGAATACTGCCACCGCTCATCTTGCGTTCCGGCACTAGCCAGAGAATCTTGTGCGCCGACGGCGGGTATCTGCGATGATAGAACGACGATAAATGACGCTGAGAAAGATCCCGAATGAGCAGCGCGCCTGAACCGGTAGACCTCAGCACGGCTGGCGAGGTCGGCGATGTATCTCGATGGTTACGCGAAGATGGCAGCGCCAGAGATGGCGCGCCGCTGGGTAGGCTGTTGAGCGCACAAAGCGTTCGCGCGCCCGATTCACCGTCCTTTACCTTCGAGGATCGGACATGGACCTTCGCCGAGTTGGAGGCTGCCGCCAATCGCATGGCACGTGCGTTGGCGTTACGGGGCGTGGTGGCAGGTGATACGGTCATCATCTCCATGGGAAACGGGCCCGCCTATCCGCAGGCCGTCTACGCGTTGTGGAAATTAGGGGCGACGCCCGCACCGATATCTCAAAGGCTGACCCCAGTAGAGTTTGAGCAGGTCGTGGCCCTGGCCCAACCGCGCATGATCGTGGGCCCGTCGAACAAGGCCTGCACAGGGACCCCGCTGTTCGATGTCGACGAGCCTTTGCCAGCCGATCTGGACGATCGACCGCTTCCGGCGACCATCTCGTGCCCGGGCAAGATATTGGGCAGCGGGGGCAGCACGGGCCGGCCCAAACTAATCGTTGACCCACGGAACTCCTGCTGGGGACCCGATAAGGCTGTGCCTTATCGCCCCGCCGGCAGCATCATTTTGAACGCCGGCCCGATCTATCATACCGCCCCCTTCGCCTTCGCCATCGTCGCCCTGGCGGAAGGATGCCATGTCGTCTGCATGGAGAGGTTCGATGCTGCCGAGTGGCTGCGCCTGACAGAACGTTATCGACCGACTTTCGCCACGATGGTGCCGACGATGATGAGCCGGATCGCGAAACTGGATCCCGCCGTCTCGCAAGCCGCTGACCTTTCGTCCTTCAAGGTGATCATGCATTCCTCTGCCCCATGCCCTGAGGAGGTCAAGCGCTGGTGGCTGGACCGCATTGCGCCTCGTGTATTGCACGAAGTTTACGGCGGGACAGAACGCGTCGGCGCCACGTTGATCGATGGGGAGGAATGGCTGGCGCATCCCGGTTCGGTGGGGCGCGCCGTGGGCGGTGATGAGATTGTGATCCTGGGCGAGAGCGGGATGCCGCTGCCCCCCGGAGAGATCGGTGAGATATTCTTCCGTCGCGCAGTCGGGCCGGGCACCGGGTATCGCTATATCGGAGCCGAGAGCAAGATCACCGGCGATCTCGACGGGCTGGGCGATATGGGATGGGTCGACGCCGAGGGTTACCTTTACATAGCGGACCGCCGCACCGACATGATCCTGGTGGGTGGCATCAATGTCTATCCCGCCGAGATCGAGGCTGCGATCGAACAACTCCCGTCCGTGCTTTGCGCTGCCGTGATCGGATTGCCTGACGGGGACATCGGCAATCGTATCCATGCCATAATCGAATTGGCACCCGGCTGCGCGGCTCCGGCCGCTGCCGACGCGATGGCCTTCATTGCCCCGGCGGTTGCGGCGCTGGCACCGTTCAAGCGACCTCGATCGATCGAGTTCACCCACGAAAGGCTGCGCGATGATGCAGGCAAGGTGCGACGCGGCGCCTTGCGTACGGCGCGGATGTAGCCCGTTCTCTAAGTAGTTTCAAAATCGTCGAGAGCCGGGCGCGACGATCATGGGCTGCGTTTGCGGCACTTACCATATGGGGATCGTTCTGACGCCGCTTAGACGGGACAGTGTCGATCAGAAAACAGTGCACTGGAGAGCATGTCGTGACCCACACGCCCGATATCGTCATTCGCGGCGGCCTGATCCATGACGGTTCGGGAGACAATCCCTTCGTCGCGGATATCGCCATACACGATGGCCGGATAACGGCTATTGGAAATGATATCGCCGCCGGCCGGGAAGAAATCGATGCCAGCGGAGCAATCGTCACGCCCGGATTTGTCGATATTCACACCCATTACGATGGGCAGGTAACTTGGGAAAGCCGGCTGAAGCCCTCGTCCAGCCATGGTGTGACTACGGTCGTCATGGGCAACTGCGGTGTGGGGTTTGCTCCAATCCGTCCGCACCAGCGCCAATTGGCCATCAAGCTGATGGAAGGCGTGGAGGACATTCCCGAAGTTGTCATGGCCGAGGGCTTGCCATGGAATTGGGAGACATTTCCCGAGTATCTCGACGCGCTAGACAAACGCGAAGCCGATATCGATTTCGCCACCCAACTGCCGCACAGCCCCTTGCGTGTTTTCGTCATGGGTGATCGCGGTGCCAATCTGGAGCCACCGACGAAGGAAGATCTGGCTGAGATGCGCCGGTTGACCGCAGAGGCGATCCGCGCGGGAGCACTGGGCGTATCAACATCCCGCCATATCGCCCATCGGTTTCGCGATGGCCGCTTGGCACCATCCGTGCCTACCGAGGAAGAGGAGGTTCTGGCGCTGGCGGCAGGATTGCGTGATGCCGGTGCTGGCGTGTTCCAGCTTCTTCCCAGCTATGAGATCGACTCCCCGTCGCAGGCGAAGCTTCATCGCAAGATCGCTGAGACGTCCGGCCGCCCGCTGTCCTTCACGTTGGGCCAGTCTCCGCACGAACCCGATGGCTGGAAGTTCATGTTAAACGAGTTGGAGAGGGCCGCCGCAGATGGCCTCGACATTCGCGGACAAGTGCTGCCGCGGCCATCTGCCGTCATGATGGGCCTTGACCTGACGCTGCATCCTTTTGCTCTCAATCCCAGCTACAAAGCGATTGCGGACCTGCCCTTGGCGCGAAAGGTGGCGATCATGCGCGATCCGGAATTTCGCGCGAAGCTGATTTCCGAAGAGCCGGACGATCCCAATCCCTTCTTCAAGTTTTTGATTTCCGAAACCGAACGGATTTTCGTGCTGGGCGATCCGCCCAACTACAATCCAGACGACGAGGATTCTCTGGCCGCCATGGCCAGGCGTGATGGTCGTCCGGTTGCGGAAGTGTTCTACGACGCGCTGCTTCAGCGGGACGGCAAGGAAATCCTCTATCGCCCCATGGGTGGTGCTGTGGGACGTCGGTTCCATGGCCCGGTGGAGAACCTGGTCCCACACCCCCGCACGATCATCGCACTGGGCGATGGCGGCGCGCACTATTCGATGATCTGCGATGCAGCCTACACCACGTACATGTTGACGTATTGGGTTCGAAACGCGGAAAGTGACCGCGCATTGCCATTGCCTGCACTGATCCGCAGCCTTTGCCATGACCCGGCGGTGGCGGTCGGCCTCGAAGATCGCGGCGTGCTCAAGGTTGGCTACAAGGCGGATATCAACGTTATCGACATGAGCCGCATCCACCTGCATGCACCGCTCACCAAACGAGACCTGCCCGCCGGAGCGCGCCGCCTGGAACAGAAGGCGGACGGTTACGTCGCGACGGTGGTGTCAGGCCAGATCGTTTATCGTGAGGGCGAGCCGACTGGCGCACTACCGGGCCGTCTCGTCCGAGGCGCACAGGCGGCGCCGGTGCCGCATGGGATGATGGCGGCGGAGCCAGCATGAGGTAAGAAAAGCGCTGCCGTCCAGGCAACCCGCCGGATCGATCAGGATTTCAGGATCCGCGATACGCGCCAATGTAGGGCTGCGGCTATGATCGCCACGGGGGCGAGGGCGCCGAAGGCGATCGCGAGCGACTGCGCCCCGTACCTCGCGGCAAAGGCATCACTGATCATGCCGACATAGAGCGAGCCAAAGCCTGCGCCAATGAAGTTGTTGATCAGCAGGAATGTCGCGGAATACAGACTGCGGCAGTGTTCCGGGCTGCGGTTCTGAACGATGGTTAGCAAGGGAGCCAAGAACATGTTGCTGAGGCCCAAAGCGATCAAGCCGGCCGTCAGCGCGAACGGCCAGTTGGGCAGAAGCGCAGCCAGCGGAATGATGGCGGCCATGGCCAGCGTCGCCCCCATCGGTACTAGCGCGTAGGCCCGGCCGCTGCGCACTGCCAGTCGATCTGCAAGCCAACCTGCCGACCCCACGCCCAGGCCCAGCGCCAGGGCGCTTGTAACACCATACCAGATCGCGACGTCGCCCAGCGTCATGCCCTTGGCGCGGATCAGCATCGCTGGAAGCCAGGCCGCGATTGCGTAAGCGCTGAACGCGGTAAAGCCTGCGGCCAGCGCCGTGGTGCGTAGCAATCTGTCAGTCAGGAACGCTCGCATCGTTGGCCATAGGGGCGAGGCCGGTGCCTTGCCCGCGCTGTGCGATGGTTCACGCACCGTCAGCCAAAGCAGCGCTGCCAGGACGAGGCCGGGCAGGCTGACCACGGCCAAAGCCATCCGCCATCCGTAGTCCTGCGCGATCCAGGCCCCGATGCTGGCGGTTACGACTGCGGCCACGGATGAGCCGAGGTGGAAGATGCCGAGCGCGAAGCCACGGCGCTGCGGCGGGAAAAATGATGAGATCAGCGAGTAGGAGGGCGCGGTTCCCCCTGCTTCACCAATACCCACTCCTGCCCGGGAAAGCGCCAGCATCGGGAAGCTGGACGCGAAAGACCCTGCGAACGTGCACAGCGACCAGAACATGCACGAGACAGCGATGATCTTGACCCGCCCGAAGCGATCGGCGACCCATCCTACAGGCACTCCGAACACGGTGTAGAAGAGGGCAAAAGCCAGTCCGGTAAGAAGACCCAGCTGTGTATCGCTGATACGCATATCCTGTCGGATCGGTTCGACGAGGATTGCCAGAATGTTGCGGTCCATCATGTTGACGGCGTAGATCGCAGTCAACGCCGCCAGCACGTAACCTCGCCGCGCAACACCGCCCGATAGCGTACCGCCTTCTTCGCTCACCCATCATCCCCAGCCCGCCATGCCCGATCAGATCTTTCGGGAGCCGTCATCTCAATGGCGATTGAATGCGAATGCCGATAGAGCGCTGTTCGTATTCCACGGGAGTTGGCGATGCCGATGCCGACGAAATCTCGCCGCTGATAAATTCGATGCGCGGAAATTCCCGCAAAGCGCGAGACATCGGTGATGTGATCAGTTCGTCGCGCCTTGCGCCATCGCGCCAGAGCAGGGAAAGTCGAGACCGGAATATAACAGGAGAGATGCAAATGGCCGATACCGAATTGACGCCGGAGCTGATCGCGTTCGTGCGTGA
>NZ_CAXYKL010000103.1:0-3741 GCF_964277725.1 uncultured Novosphingobium sp.
TGCGCGCGCAAGTCATCGATCGCGCGCTTGAGAGACCGGAACCCCACGTCCAGATGGCGCGAATCCGCGACCGGATCGGCAAAGCCAGCCCGCTGCAGCAATTGCGCCCCGGCGCGGACGTCCACCATCGGATGCACGCGGGCCGCCGGGCGCTCGCCATCACCTGCCAGCATCGCCGCGCGAAGAGCGGGCAGGCTGCCCGCGCCGCAGAAGCTGGCGATCGCCAGGCCACCGGGGGCAAGGGCATTGCGCATGTGGATCAGCGTGCCAGGCAGATCGTTCACCGTGTCCAAGGTCGAGAGGCTGACGATGAGGTCATAGCCGCCGGAAGGGAACGGCAGCTGTTCGTCAAAGCCGAGCGCCGGTTCCTCCTGCACGACCTGGATGCCTTGGGCCGCCAGGGCATCGCCCAGGACCGCGCCGGTATCGCCGATCAGCAGCGCGCGGGCCGGTTGATGCCGTACGAAGGCCAGGCGTTCCAGCACATCTTCCAACATGTCATCGAGCAGGTAGCGCGGGGCGTCGGCTTGCTGCTGGGCATGAAGCATCCGCCGGCGGGCAGCGATGCGACGGTGCGGGGAGAAGATCTGCGGAAGCTGTTGGTCGGCCATGGCGTTTCCGTGCCCGACGACACCCGCAGTCGCAAGCGATAGGGAGGCGTTTGCGCGCGGTTAGCGATGCGCTAGCGGTGCGGCGTGCTGCCCATCCTCGCCCCACTTGTCGATTTCGTGTTCCCGCCACGCTGTCCTTTGTGTGGCGATGGGGTGAGCACGCAGGGAGGGCTCTGCGCCGAATGCTGGGGTGAATTGGCGATACCTGGAGAACCGAGCTGCACCGCCTGTGGTCGACCGTTTGGCGAGGGGGTGCCGCCCGGTGCGATGTGCGCGCCATGTCTGGCCGATCCTCCCCGTCACGCCGGGATTGCCGCCGCTACGCTGTACAACGATGCCTCGCGCAAGCTCGTCCTGGCGTTCAAACATGGCAGCCGCCTTGGTCTTGCGACGATGATGGCACGGTTGATCGCCGCGCGCCTGGCAGTCAGCCCGCGGGAAGATTGGCTCATCATCCCGGTGCCGCTGCATCGCTGGCGACTGTGGCGCCGGGGATACAATCAGGCCGCCGTGCTGGCGCAAGAGTTGCGGCGCCTGGGTGTAGGACCGGTGCTGGTCGACGGCCTGATCCGTCATCGCGCCACCGTCAGCCTTGGCGGACTGGGCAAGCGGGGCCGCAAACGCGAGTTGAGCGGAGCGATCCGCATCAACGAGGCGCGGGCGGAGAGCATCAGAGGGCGCTCGGTATTGCTGGTGGACGATGTGCTGACGAGCGGCGCCACCAGTGATGCCTGTGTCAGCGCGCTGCAGCGGGGTGGTGCGGTCAAAGTAAAGATCGCCTGCTTCGCCCGTGTGCTAGACGAGGCCTTGCCTTTCGCCTGACATTGCAAAGAAAAACGCCCGAGGGGTTAGCCTCGGGCGTTCTCGTGACGAAACTCATTAAGACCCTGCAGAGCAGTTCAGCGGCCCCCTGTCGACCGCTTGGTCTGATCCCTCAATCTTGGCCCGATCCCCCTTGCGGTGTGACCGGAATTCCCTGAACCGTGGCGCTTGGACGTCTGCACCTGATCGGCTAATTTGCAGCCCCCCGGCTGCGAGACCAGTGATCTCTCTAAACCGCTTGCTTGAAAAGCGGCTTTGCGTATTCAGCCGTATTTTGAGCGACGCCTGTGGTTATCGTGCAACAATTCGATACATCACTGGGAACAACATGCGGACAATGGGCAGCCCTATGGATCAGAGCGAGAAGAGCCAGCTGGAAAATGGCGACGTGTTCACCCCACGCTTCGATGCCAATGGCTTGGTGGTGGGCATCGCCATGGACGCCGACTCACGCAATGTCTTGATGGTGGCGTTCATGGATGCCGAAGCGGTCGCCCGCACGCGGGAGACCGGACTGGCGCATTTCCACTCGCGGTCACGCGGGCGGCTCTGGCTGAAGGGGGAAACGTCCGGGCATGTGTTGAAGGTGCGCGATATCCTGGTCGATTGCGATCAGGACGCGCTGGTCATGCTGGTAGAGCCGCAGGGGCCGGCCTGCCACACCGGCGCGACATCGTGCTTCTATCGCCGATTGGTGGATGGCAAGCTGGAGCCCGTGGCCGACTAAGCCAGGATTTCGTCGAAGAGGTTGCGCATCGCCAGCCAGCTCTGCCGGTCGGCGCTGGCATTATAGGCGATCGCCGCCATTCCGCGCGCGTCACTGCCGGGATCGGTGAAGCCGTGGCGCACGCCGCTGTAAGCGTGGAAGTGCCAATCGGCCCCGGCCGCGTCCATTTCCCCCCAAAACGCCAGAACCTGTTCGCGGGGAACCAGCGGGTCGGCATCGCCATGACAGACAAGAAGCCGCGCCTTGATCGCGTTCGGCTGCGCAGGCTTGGCGGTGGTGAGCAGCCCGTGAAAGCTTACAGAAGCAAACAGGTCATGCCCCGCACGCGCGCATTCCAGTGCGGCCTGACCACCCATGCAATAGCCGATCGCGGCGATCGGCAGGCCCTGCGCCTCGGGCAGCCCGCGCAGGGCATCCACGGCGGCGGTAAGCCGGGCGCGATAGTGGTCCGTATTGGCGCGCAAGGCGTCGGCCAGCGGACCAGCCGCGGCGAAATCCGTGACCGGCTCGCCATAGAAGTCGGCAATGAACGCCAGATAGCCCAGGTCCGCCAGCATCGCCGCGCGCCGTTCGGTCGCCGGAGTGACGTTCGCGATCGTGGGAAAGACGAGGATGGCGGCGCGGGGCGTACCTTGTGGACGCGCCAGCCACCCTGTCAGTCGCGTATCACCGTGGCTGTATGCGATCTGCTCCAGTGCCGTCATTCGGGCAGGAAGTCCGGCACGGAAAGATAGCGCTCACCCGTGTCGTAATTGAAGCCCAGCACGCGGCTCCCGGCGGGCAGTTCCTTCAGCTTGGCGGCGATCGCTGCCAGCGTGGCGCCGGAACTGATGCCCACCAGGATGCCTTCCTCGCTGGCGCAGCGGCGTGCCATCTCCTTGGCGTCTGCGGGATCGACCTGGATCGCGCCGTCGATCGCCTGGGTATGCAGGTTCGACGGGATAAAGCCTGCACCGATGCCCTGGATGGGGTGAGGGCCGGGCTGACCACCCGAAATGACCGGAGAGAGCGTAGGCTCAACGGCGAACGCTTTTAGCGAGGGCCAATCCTGCTTCAAACGCTCCGCGCAGCCGGTCAGGTGGCCGCCGGTGCCGACGCCCGTGATCATCACGTCGATCGGGGCGTCCGCAAAGTCGTTAAGGATTTCCAGCGCGGTCGTGCGAACGTGGATATCCACGTTGGCGGGGTTATCGAACTGCTGGGCCATCCACGCGCCGGGGGTTTGATCCACCAGTTCCCGGGCCCGCTCGATAGCGCCCTTCATGCCCTTCTCCTTGGGCGTCAGATCGAAGGTAGCGCCATAAGCCAGCATGAGGCGGCGCCGTTCCAGCGACATCGATTCGGGCATGACGAGGACGAGCTTGTACCCCTTCACCGCCGCCACCATGGCGAGGCCAATGCCGGTGTTGCCAGAGGTCGGCTCGATGATCGTGCCGCCCGGCTTCAGGCTGCCATCCTTTTCCGCCGCGACGATCATGGCGAGGCCGATGCGGTCCTTGATGGAGCCGCCGGGATTCGCGCGCTCGTTCTTTACCCAGACCTCATGGTCCGGGAACAAGCGCGAGAGGCGGATATGCGGCG
>NZ_CAXYKL010000104.1:0-8459 GCF_964277725.1 uncultured Novosphingobium sp.
CCCAGACGATCAACGCGGTGGTCAGACCGTCGCAGCTGTGATCGATGAAATAACCGTAGGAGGGCCGCTCGATCTTGCGCCAACGGGCAAGACTGCCATCCATGGAATCGCCGAACCACTGGATCACATAACCCGCGATCGCCAGCCACAGCCATTGTTCGGATAAATTGCTGGCCGCATAGCCGCCAAACGTCAGCATCGCGCCGAACACGCCCAGCGCGGTCAGCCGATCCGGAGTGACCCAAGCCGGCATCCGCGCACAAAGCCAATTCAGCAATTGCCGTTCGCGCCGCGCCAGGATGTTTTCCTGGATGCGCACGGTTTTCATCTCGTCGGCGGGGCGTGGAGGACTGGGCATCGGTCTGGCAGGGGCCTGCTCGATTGCGGAGGGCAGTGCATGTGTTGCGGGGTCGAGCATGCCGCCGCTATGCCGCAAGTCTTCGGGTTATTACAGTTTTGTTTCGTGGTCCGCGCCCAAGTGAGCCGGGCACGGGTCAGTCACCCTGTCCGGTAGCCCACATCGGATACTGAGCCACGCCCATCGAACGACGCAGCCGTGCGATCCGGCGTTCGTAATGGCCGACCAGATCGAAAATCGACGCACCGAAGGCCGCGCGATCCGGGGTGCGCATTACCGCGACCTGATGCTGGAATAGCAGCTGATTGAGATCCATGACGATGCTCCATATTTGCGGGAGCGCGTAGTCTCTCAGTCGCCGAAGTGCAGTGTAAGGGCAGCGATGAAATGGCTATACACGAATGTCTGAAAAACGCCACCTCTAACCGGAACGCCCTCTAGAACGAGATCACCGCCTCACCGATGGCATCGTAGATTTTTGTCAATTGATCGGGCGTGATGCAATAGGGCGGCATCACATAGATCGTATTGCCCAGCGGCCGCAGCAGCACGTCGCGCTCACGGAAAAACGCCATGAGGCGGGGGGCCAGGCTGTTCATGTAGCCGCCGCCCTCCTGCGTGCGCATATCCAGCGCGGCGATCGTGCCCAACTGCCGGGCGTTGTCGAAATGGCAATAGGTGCCGAGGGCCGCCAGCCGCTCTGCCTGCATCGCCGCAAGTGTGGCGATCCGGTCGGCCACCGGCTCTTCGCGCCAGATCGCCAGGTTGGCATTGGCTGCGGCGCAGGCGATCGGATTGGCGGTGTAGCTGGACGAGTGGAAGAACATCTTCGCGCGATCGTCTGACCAATGCGCCTGGAAGATCGCCTCGTTGGCCATGGTCACCGCCAGCGGTAGCGAGCCGCCGGTCAAGCCTTTGGAAAGGCACAGGATATCGGGCACGACGCCGGCTTGCTCGCAGGCGAGCAGGGTGCCGGTGCGGCCCCAGGCGGTCATTACTTCATCCGCGATGAACAATACATCGTGGGCCGTGCAGATGGCGCGCATCTGGGCCAGGACGTGCGCGGGGTAGAACAGCATGCCCCCCGATCCCAGCACCAGCGGCTCCAGGATCAGCGCGGCGATATCGCCTTCACGGCACAGCGCCTCCAGCGCGTCGAGCGTTGCCTGTTCCGCCCCGGCCGCGGGGTAGGGGATGGTAGAAACGTCGAACAACAGCGGGGCGTAAGTCTGGTTGAACACGCCGCGCGCGCCGACCGACATCGCGCCGATCGTGTCCCCGTGATACGAATGCTCCATCACCACGATGCGGTGGCGGGCCTCCCCGCGCGCCGCCCAATAGCCTAGCGCCATCTTCAGTGCGACTTCTACGCTGGTGGAGCCAGAATCCGAAAAGAACACCCGCGTCAGGCTTTCGGGCATGATCTGCGTCAGGCCCAGGGCCACGGCTTCGGCCGGTTCGTGAGTCCAGCCCGCGAAGATCAACTGGTCCAGCCGCTGCGTCTGTTCGGCGATGGCGGCCATGATACGCGGGTGACAATGGCCGTGCGTGGTCACCCACCAGGACGAGATCGCATCGATTACCACCCGGCCATCGCGAGTGTGCAGCACTGCGCCCTCGGCCCGCTCCACCAGCGGGATCGGCTCGCGCAGGCCGTGCTGGGTGAAGGGATGCCAGACGGGCGAGGTCATGCGCCGAAATCCTCCACCCGAAAGTTCGCGGCGAAGGCGGCGGACAAGGCAGCCTGGTCGAGGGTGGCCAAGCGGGGCAGGCGGCCCAGGCGCTTGATCCTGCCCATCTCGGCGATGGTGCGTTCGGTATCTTCGTTGGCGTCACCGACAAAGGCGATGCCGATCAGGCTGACCCCGCGCGCCCGCAGCGCCTCGATGCTCAGCAAGGAGTGGTTGATCGTACCCAGTTCCGTGCGGGCGACCAGCACCGCCGGGTGACCCCAGACGGCGAACTGGTCGGCGTAGGTGTGGCTGCGGGTGATCGGCACCAGAGCACCGCCGGCACCCTCGATCACCAGCGGACCGTCCACATCGGGCACCGTTAGCGCGGCGAGGTCGATGGTGATGCCGTCGATCTCCGCCGCGCGGTGGGGCGAGCAGGGCGTGTTGAGGCGATAGGCTTCGGGCAGCACGCGCGCGCGGTCGATACCGGACAAGCGCGCTACGGCATCGGCATCGCCGGTACCGTCCGGCTCCAGTCCCGCCTGCACCGGCTTCCAGTAAAACGCGTTGAGCGCGCCGGTCAGCGCGGAAGCGAATACGGTCTTGCCGATACAGGTGTCCGTGCCGGTGACGATGATGCGGGAATGGCTCATATCGGCGTGCTAGCGCGGGTGAGGTGGCACGTCACCACCTCATAGCTCGCCACCGCGCCCGCTTTCTCGAATTGCCGCATCACCCGGCGCAAGGCCCCGGCGGAGAGCGGGTGATGATCGGGATCGGCTGTGGTCGCGCCGATGCCCCGCAATGCGCGCAGGAAGGCAGGAGCACTGTCATGATGATTGCGATGATGTTCGACGATAGCCGGCTCGGCCAAGTTGAGCGCGGCAAAAGCGCTGGGCGGGGTGAAGCGCGGCGTCCCGGCTTCCACGCCCAGCATCACGTGCGCAGCGCGCCATTCGGCAAATGTACCAGCGCCCAGGGTCGCCACCATGATATGGCCACCGGGGGCGAGCCAGGCCGGCCAGCGCGCCAGGGCCGCGGGTTCATCCGTAAACCACTGTGTTGCCAAGCTGGCACAAATCAGATCATAGGGCAGACCGTCAGGCGTGCCGTTTTCGCCGTCCAGCACCGCGTAGGTCATCCCGTCGCCCAGCCGTTGGCGCGCGCGGGCGAGCATTTGCGGGGCGATATCGGTAAGGTGCCAGGTGCCGGTGACGCCCAGGTTCTGCAGTTCCAGACACAGAAAGCCGGTGCCGCAGCCAATCTCCAGGATACGGGGCGCAGCGGGCAGATCGAGCGCGGCGATGCGCTTTGCCAGATCCCGCGCGATGCGGCGTTGCACGGTGGCATGGCGATCGTAGTCGATCGCGCCACCGAAAGCGCGGCTGACCAGCGCTTTCGGTGGCGCGGTCATGGCAGCGTGGCGATGAAGCTGCGGATCGCGTCGGCGCACCACGCCGGCTCCTCGCGCGGCAGCAAATGGCCCGCGCCGGGATGGTTTCTCCGCATGACGCCGGTGGTGGCGGCGAACACGGTCTCTCGCATCGGCATCGGCAGCAGCGGGTCGCGATCACCCTGAAGCGAGAGGACCGGTACGTCCAGCGCCCCGGCCACGAACCGGAAATCACCATCCCGCATGATCTGCAGGTCGGCCAGGAGCCGGTCCACGTTGGCGCCGGCGGTAGGCGCCATGCTGCCCAGCGTGATGTGGAAATCGGCCAGAACCGTCTCCGGCGCTTGTGCCATCGCGCCGATCATCCGGTTGACGACACGATCGGCCACGCCCGGGCAATCCTCTGCGCGGGTGAACCGGTCGAAACCGGATATCGCGACAATCCCCACAAGACCTGGCGGCGGTGCGGCAAGCAGGCGCATCGTGCCAAAGCTGTGCGTGATGGCAAGGCACGGCCCGGTGACTGCGGGGGCGATGGTTGCCCCAAAATAGCCGGCATCATCCACGGCTTGCGGCATGTCCGACAGGATTTGCGTCAGAGGCGTCCAGAAGCTGGCATCGAAGCCCCAGCCGTGATGGAACAGCAGTGTCAACGACATGCAGAGATGCCTTCCAAAAGCGCGTCTATGTCCGCTGCGGAGTGCGCGGCGCGCAGCGCGATGCGCAGGCGGCTGGTGCCGGGCGGCACCGTCGGCGGGCGGATGGCGGCGGCCAGGAAGCCGCGCGCCTCCAGCTTGCCCGCCAGCGCCATCGCCTGATCCTCGGGGCCGATGATGGCCGGGACGATCTGGCTGGCCGATGCGCCGTGATCAAGGCCCAGTTCGCCCAGGCCCCGCCGCAAGCGGTCGGCCAACGAAGTGAGGTGCGCGCGTTCGCTATCCAGATCGGGCAGCAAGTCCAACGCTGCGTCCACCGCGCCCAGCACGCCCGGCGGCAAGGCGGTGGAGAAGACAAAGCCGCTGGCCGCGTTGCTGAACCAATCGATCAGGGCGCGTGATCCGGCAAGGTAGGCGCCGAAGCTGCCGATCGCCTTGCTGAACGTGCCCATGATCACGTCGACCCCGCCGGGAGCCGTCGCCGAAAGTCCCGCCCCGCGCGGGCCCAGCACTCCGGTGGCGTGGGCTTCGTCTACGTAGAGGATGGCGTCATGCTCCCGCGCCAGAGCGGCGAGGGCGGGTATGTCGGCGACATCACCGTCCATGCTGAACACGCTTTCGGTCAGGATCACGCGCGCCGGCGCTTCTCGGCCCTTGCTGGCTAGCAGGTGCGCCAAGTGGTCCAGGTCATTGTGCCGGAAGCGATGCTGACGCGTGCCCGAGATCGCGAGCCCCGCGTGCATGCTGGCGTGGATCAGCCGGTCACTGAACACCGCCGTTCCGGGCAGCGCCGCCAGCAGGGCCGGGATCGCCGCAGCGTTCGCTTGCCAGCCTGAGCCGAATATTAGCGCCGCCTCGGTGCCCTTGAACGCGGCGATCCGGTGTTCCAGCGCTATGACTTCGGCGCTGGTGCCGGTGACCAGGCGGGACGCGCCGCTGCCCGTGCCATGGCGCTGCGTCCATTCCCGTGCTCGCTCGGTCAGCAGGGGATGCGTGGCAAGGCCCAGATAATCGTTGCTGGAGAAGTCTATCAGGCTGGCCGTGTCTCGCACCAGCCGGCCCTGGGTTGCAATCGCGGCGGGACGCAGCACGCGGCGGCGACCGGCTTGCTCGATCTTGGCCAATGCGGCTTGGAGATGCGCGTCCAGGTTCGCCATGGCCGCTGCCGGTACGGCAAGACGATTGCCGAGACAACGCCTGTGCCAAGACAATACCGGCGCGAGGCGATTGCGCTCAGCTATCCAGGTCCAGGTAGGCGATCACGTCGTTGTCGGTGGCGATCCACAGGCCGTCCTGCGTGGCCTCGTCCTGCGCCGCCGCGATGGCCAGGGCTTCGGACAGGGGGCCGTAGAACAGCGTGGTGGCCGCGCCACCTTCGCCCGCATCGTCCAGGTGATAGAGGCGGACGCTGGCCTCCTCGAACGTGGTGCGCATCAGCTATTCTCGCGCCGGGCATGGTCAAGCGTGCGGGCGGTGCGATCGGCTTCGTCCTGCGCCAGCTTGCGCTCCGCCTTGCTCGCGCCGTGCCGCGCGCGATTGGCGCTGGCTTGTGCCGCCTGGGCATCACGCGCGCGGGCCTTGCGGGCCTGCCTCAGGTTGATGATTTCAGCCATGACCGCGCCAGTCTTACGCCTCGACGGCGGCGGTGGCGAGCCCCAGATGCGGCAGGCCGACCGAACGCTTGCCCGAAAAATCGGTGCGGACCACGATCAGGCCGTCTTTCTCCAGATAGTCCAGTAGCCGCTGGATGCGGCGGGGAGAACTGGTGCCGTAGATGCGGGCAAGCTCTGCATCATCGGGGCAGGGCCGCCCTTCGGTGGCGGCGCGGCCGATCAGCAGGAACGGCGCAAGCAGATCGTCAGGCACGCCGGCAGCCAGATCCAGCAGGCCGGTCCAGCGCGGGTCGGACGGATCGGCGATGCCCGCCACAGCCATCGCGAAGCCCCGGCGAAACCGCACCGCGTCGAACGATCGGGTCGGCACGCCGCGCATCCGGCAGCGCAGGGTAAAGTCCTGGAACAGCGTGGCCGCCGGCTGGAAGGTGCACTCCGCCTCTTGCGCCATTTGCGAGAGGATCTCGGCAATGGCGGCCTCGGTCTCGGCCGCGTCGAACTCGGGCAAGTCGGGGCGGCGGGGCGCGGGTGCGGCCTCAGATGCGGCAATCCGCTCCACCAACTCGTCCGGGTCGGCGCGGACCGGGGCGGGGCGGTAGACCTCGCGCACCGGCTCGGCCAGATTGTCATGCAGCAGCGCGTGCAGTTCCTCGGGCGAGGCGGTGGGCGGCGGGGCGTAGCTTTGCACCACGGCGCGGCTGCCGGTGCGCACTTCGCCGATGCTGACCGCGACCGGTCGGCGGCTGATCGCCGGGCCCAGCCCCAGGAACTGCCCGCGCGACAAATCGCGGATGGCTTCGGCCTGGCGGCGCTCCATACCCAAAAGGTCGGCGGCGCGGATCATGTCGATATCAAGGAACGTGCGGCCCATCAGGAAGTTGCTGGCTTCCGCCGCGACGTTCTTGGCCAGCTTGGCAAGCCGCTGCGTGGCGATCACGCCAGCAAGGCCGCGCTTGCGGCCGCGGCACATCAGGTTGGTCATCGCCGCCAGGCTGATGCGGCGCGCCTCCTCGCTCACTTCACCCGCAGCGGCGGGGGCGAACATCTGGGCTTCATCCACCACCACCAGCGCGGGGAACCACTCCTCTCGCGGGGCATCGAAGAGGGCGGAGAGAAATTGCCCGGCGCATTTCATCTGCTGGTCGATCTCCAGCTCGTCGAGCGCCAGGACGACCGAGGCACGATGCTTGCGGATGCGCGCGGCGAGGCGGCCAATCTCGGCCTCCGCATAAGCAGAGCCATCGATCACCACGTGGCCGAACGTCTCGCCCAGCGTCACGAAATCGCCTTCGGGATCGATCACGACTTGCTGCACCAAGGGCGCACTTTCTTCCAGCAGACGGCGCAAGAGGTGCGACTTGCCCGAGCCGGAATTGCCCTGGACCAGCAAGCGCGTGGCCAGAAGCTCGCCCACGTCGATCTCGACCGGGGCGCCATGGGTATCCTGGCCGATGACGATGGTTGCGCTCACCGGAGCCGCCATAAGCGCGCGCCGGGGCGATTCGGAACCGAGAGCGGCGGGTTTTCCAGAGCTTTGCGGTGAGCGTGCCCACAACGCCTACGATCAGGGCAGCGCATTCT
Source organism: uncultured Novosphingobium sp. (assembly GCF_964277725.1). NCBI lineage: Bacteria > Pseudomonadati > Pseudomonadota > Alphaproteobacteria > Sphingomonadales > Sphingomonadaceae > Novosphingobium > uncultured Novosphingobium sp. Next base: position 7,275 of record NZ_CAXYKL010000104.1, read on the forward strand.
CCGCCGCGCGAACGTCGCGCGCCGCCTCCCGAGCGCGCTGGGCGGCCAGAGCTGCGGCATCCTGGCCCGGGTCCGCGGCGCTGCCCGGTGGATTTGCGCTCGGCTCTTGAGCGCGCGGGGCAAGCCGCCGGGTGAAAGCTTCCGACGTGGGGTAAGCTGGTTCCTCGGGGGGAGAAGACCAGCGGCCGTAGCCGTAATCCCGTTCTTCATCCGAGCCATAGTAATCACGCGGATCGTCACGCTGGACGTAGCCATAGGGTTCCTGGCGTTGCCGCCAGCGCTCGCGATAGCCGTAGCCTTGCTCCAACCGCGGTTCCTCGCGAAATTCGGGGCGCCGATCGTCAGACTGGTCGTACGCCTGTGGCTCTTCGCCACGGCCGGTCCAGGAACGCCACTCGTCCATGGCGCGGCGGCCCATGTCCATCAGCGCCAGGGGGCGGCCAGTCCATTCGGGAAGATCTATCGCGAGGCTGCCGTCGACCGGGCCGGGGCGAATGCCAAAGCCATCATCGGGCGCCGATTCAGGTCGCGTGGCAAGCTGGCCCACGCTGTTTTCCGGCCCCGCGACGATGATGGGAGCGGGGCGGCGCTCTTGAAGGTAGGGCGCGATCGCCGGGATCGTCGCGACTGCCAGGTACGCACCCACAGCCACGCCCATCGCCGCTAGAGACACCATTACTCTTGCCGTACCCATTGTCGTTCCGTCGCTCGCAAAAAGGTCACGGCTATGGTTGGCAAGCTGTCGACGCGATGAACGCCGGCCATCTGCGACACTTTCGCGAGGATGCTCAGCCGGAAACGACGGCGGGCGCGGGAGTGTCCGACGATGCCGGTGCGGCTGGTTCGGCCACGGCACTCTCGATCGTGCGCACGTCTGCCGCTGCCTCGCTGGCCGCGTTGGCCGAAGCGGCGGCGGCATCGTCAGAATCATAGATGACGATCTTGCGATCGGTATCGCGCGCAGCGATCAGCGCGGTCGGTAGCGGTTCCGCGGGAGCGATGGCACCATCGTCATCCAGGTCGAGATCGGCGCTGCTGTCATACAGGGTGGCGCTGTTGGGACTGTAGGTGGCAGGGATCGGTTGCGGATACTCTTGCTGTGCCGTCATCCAGTTGACCGGGGTGAGATCCTGCGGGGGCGCTTCGAAAGCAATCGCGGGCATTTCGTCGGCCTTGACCTCTTTC
>NZ_CAXYKL010000105.1:0-32097 GCF_964277725.1 uncultured Novosphingobium sp.
TGCGGGAGGAAGACGTGCTCCACGAAGTTCGGAAGCTGATCGAGGTGCAGCGAGCCGCTGCTGACCTGCAGATGCTCCGGTGAGTTCGTGCCCTTGTGGTCCCGGGCTGCCGGCGCTGGCCACTGAAACCTCCACTCGAGAACCTGATCCTGCAGGTTCGCCGTATGTCCGCCCGCCAAGCGCTTGCTCATCGCCTGCGCGCCGCCCCTGCGACTGTCGTCCGTCGGCGATCGCCATGATGAACAATCGCTCGCGCCGCATTGGTGTTGCCGGTCTCGGCCGAGCTGAATATTCCTGCCGCAACGCGGTAGCCCAGCCCTTCCAGTGGCGGGACGATAGCTGCAAGCTGTCCGTCCGCGTTCCCCGGGACGTTCTCGCGGAAGATAAGATCAGGCCGGCACTCCGCAGCGATCCGGCAGACTTCAGGCGCGAGAAAGCGCTGGCCATCGGCTCCGGCGCGCTGTCCGGCGACGGAGTTGTCCTGACAGGGGTCTCCCGAAGCGAGGATATGAACGAGGCCACGCCATGGTTCGCCGTCGAAAGTGAGCATGTCAGACCAGACAGGCGCTGGATGAAGCCACCCTGCGTCCATCGACGCGACCAGGCTCGCGGCGGCTGCGGCTTCCCTCTCCACGTAGCAGACGCCCACGCCAGTTTCTTGGCGATGGTGGAGGGCGAGCAGGATGCCAAGTTCAAGGCCTCCGACCCCTGCGCACAGGGAGAGGATGTTGCGGGTACGAAGAGCCACATCAGGCAAGAAACTCCTCCACCGCCGTCCGCTCAGCGGGATCGGCGCGGGCAGCGATCTGAGCGCTGACACGGGCAAAAACCGGCTCGTCGATCAGGTGATGAACGAAGAGCGTCTCGGCGCATGCGCGCAGGCGTTCTTCGTAGGTCTGTCCGGTCCAATCGGTCGCGCGGTCGCGGAGCGGTGCCGTCATGTCAGTGATCCCACGTCGAGGAGGAAGGGATCGCCATCGCGGCCAACCAGATGCAGGCGCGCGCGATGGCGATTGGAGGCAGGTATTCCGGTGGCGTCAGCCCTCGGCGGTGCCGATGAAGAGCGGAAGCGTGGTGCGCTCGCGGACTTGCGCGCAGGCCTCGGCAAACGCCTGTTCGAACGCGAGATCGGCGCGCCAGAGCTCGTACCAGAACACCACACCGCCGTTGGCTTTGCGGTACCGCAAGCGCGCGAGCAGTCGGTAATAGTCGGGCGATCGCGCGAAGACCGGGATCAGGATCATGAACAGGTTGGGGATGCTGAGCGGCTTGCCGTCCGCGTCCACATGCTCGCTGGTGAAAGTGAGCTGCCCCTCTCCGCTCGAAAGGTTGCGCGCTTCCTTGAGGGTCGAGTTCTCATAGACCTGCAGGTTGCGGGCCAGCTCGATCAGCTTGGACGGGCTGGCCAGCTTGCCGTTGATCGCGGCGACGAAGGCCTTGGCCTCAGGGCTGGTGGGCTCGCCCGTGGCATCCACGTCGACGATGCGATCTTCGAGGAACTGCGCGAACTCCGCCATTGTCATTATCTCGGCGTTCTTGCCGTGCCAGGCCTTCCATTCGTCGGAGAACGGGAAGGCATACTCAGCCTTGTGCTTCAAATTGGCGGTGGCGCCGCCGCTGTCGATGTCGGCGTGATAGTCGAATATCGTGGTGAGCTTCGCGCGAGCCATGTCATCAACGGCGAAGACCACGCTGCTGTCGACCGCGAAGCGATTGGTGAGATCGATGAACGTTTCGAGCGTTGTCAGGTGCGCCGTGCCGGCGCGCGCGATCGGCGCCTTCCGGTATTTATCGAAGATGCCCGGCTCCACGGCATAAACGCCCTGATCGCTGATCACCACCGGAGCCACGGTGCCATCGCGTGGATCCACCACTTCCGTTACATCGACGTGCGCCAGTTCTCGGGCGGCTAACACGCTTTCACGGATCAAATGACCCGCATCCCTGGGGTTTAAGTCGGACATCAAATCGTCTCCTTTGCTCAGACGTCGCGAACGGTGCGGGTCGGGGTGACGTCGCGAACCGTGCCGAAGAGGTTGCCCTGGTTGGGCTTGTTGGGGGTGAAGCGGTTGTCGGGCGTGACCCAACCGATGGTGCGGCCATGCTTCTCGCGCGGCGTCGACAGTTTGATATCGGGCGTGAAGAAATAGACGCCGTCGTGTTCACGATCGACTTCGATGGTCAGGGTGATCTTGCCCTTGACCTTCTTGCCATCCTCAATGCCGCGCTCTTCCAGCTCTTCGGCGAAGTGCTTCAGTTTGTCGGCGCAATCCGCGTTGAACGCGCCGTCGTTCAGCATGAAGATCAGGTCGGTCAGCTGGGTAACCGATGGATAGCGGCGGGTACCATCCGCTGCAGACGTCTCATCTATCGCGCCGGTCGCGGCGGTGCTTTTTTCGGTCATTTCGCTAGCTCCAGATCATGAGGGCAAGGATCGCCATCGCGACCAGCCAAAAGGAGGCGAGCGCGATGGCGATCCGGACGCGGGCCTGCCCGGCAGGGGCGGACCTGGCAGGCCCGGTCAAAGGGTGGGCGTGCATCGGGCGGATCGGCCCGAAGATGCGGCGGCGCTCGGCCTCGCTCATGACAGCACCGCGATGATGGCGGTGCCAGCGATGAGGATGGCGGAGGCGATGCAGAACGCGATGGCCAGGGCTTGGCCTGCCTGTTCCAGGCGAAGCAGCTCGGGATCGGGGAGCGCCTGCGATAGAAGAAGCTCATCCTCGTCCGGCCAATGATAGGTGCCGACGGCGCTGACGGCGCTCATGCGGCGATCCTTTCCGGCAGGCGTGCGGCGGATATGTGCGCCGTGCAGAGATCGCGGAGCGGCAGGCCGAGGTAGCGGGCCAGCGTGTTCAGATCGCGGTAGGCCGCCATGGCGCGGGCGAACTGATCGGGCTGGCCCGCATCGCGCAGCTGATCGGCGCGGAGAGCGGCCTCCGCCCAAGCCGTGACCAGTACGGGCTTCCATGCACCCGCCGGGCACAGATCCTCTGACAGCAGGAAGCGGCGGATATCATCGGTACGCGCATCGGCGCCGGGGAGATCGGCCGGATAGCGGCCAACCACGGGATACAGTTCGTCGAAGCAATCGGTGTATCCCGGCACATCTCCGCCGCACAGGGCCGTCAACGCGCCCCAGGGAGCCAGGCGCTGCGCGGCTTCGTCGCGGGTCCAAGCGCCTCTCGCGACCTGGCGCAGAGCGGCAGCGCGATAGGTCGCGTGGACGCGCGATGCGATCTGCCTGATCGTGTCGCCGTCAGGCATCGGTCGGCCCTCCACCGGTGAGAGGGGTTCCGCTCCCACCGGCTTCGGCTACCTTCAGATCAAGAGGACCATCCAAAGGAGCTGATAAATGGTAATCGCACGCATGCTGCCCGAGCGACGCCCGCGCGTCGAAAGGTACGGTGATGGAGAGGTCCTTGTCTGGAGCGGCGACGACGCCGACCCTGACGGACTGCTGATCAGCTCCAAGGCTGCAAAGGACGTCGGATTGGATTGTTTGCGCATCGCAAGCCTGATCGAGAACGAGCCCGTCTCGCTCCTCGCCGCGAGCATCGAGCTTAAAGTTCCGACCCACGTGACTGAGGATCACGCCGCACGGATCGTGCTGACAGCGGAAGGTGCACCCATCGCAATCGATCTTGGCGCAGCGCAGTTCGTCGAGCTTGCGGCGGCATTTGCAGCACTCGCCAGAGAGATCGGCTAAGAACTTTCGAGACGAAATCGGCTGACCACCCGTCACGGGTATGATCTTGCTTTCGTCCAGTTCGGGGCGTGGGTGGGCGGCGTTCATCGACGTGCCCTGCGGCGGCGGGCGGGTGTGACGACAGACTGCGAAACCGGCTGTTCGGTTTCGCGAAGACGATCGAGATCTATGGTGCGGTTGCCGCTGGCGACTTCACCCGGGAAGCGGCGCGACTCGATCGAGATCAGTGCGGTGCCGTCACCGTTGTTGCGCTGAATGCGCGCTTTCTCGACGACATCCTGCCCGTCATCATTCTGATCATCGAAGTAGCAGAAGGATCCAACGTGCGGGAAAGACGCTGATGTTCGTAACATTGCCATCTCCATCAGAGCGATAGGCTCCGTGGAGAGACTTATTACGCATTGCGAAATATCGCGCAACCCATAATTTACGCAATGCGCAAGTTTAGCGCTGCGACCTTAGGCCAGCAAGTCTGTCAATGTCAGGACCCGATGCATCTTGAGCACGTCTTTGGTGGCCACGGTAAACGTCAGGGGAGGAGTAAACTGTTCCAGCTCAATGAACGATCCACTCCGGCGGACCAACCGCTTGATGAGGACAGTCCGGGCGCTTTCACCGTCATCCCCGTCCTGATCTTCTCCCGTTCGTCGAAGGTAGACGACCACATCATCGCCTATCATCGGCGGGCGCTTGCTCTCCACCAAGATCAGAACACCATCGGCATGCGCCGGAACCATCGAAGACCCCTGAACATAGACGCCGTATGCGTCGCCCCGACCATCAAGTAGAACAGGTCGCTTCGCGTATCCTATGACGTCATCAGTGTAGAGATACGTTTGCTCTATCGCCAGGTCATCGGAAACCCGATCAGCGCCCATGGCTGTGCCGAGGATCGGTAGGTCTTGTCGCATGCGATCATACGACGCACCCTCGAACTTCTGGACGACACCGTTCGCCTCAACCTCTCCCGCATCTAAAAGCTCAGCAACACTAGCCTCGTATGATTCGACCAGTGATGGAATACGTTGACTTGGAATACCGTCGTGTCCGTTTTCCCATCTCGAGACTTGGGGTGCTGAAACGCCGAGGCGCTCAGCCATCTTCTCCTGCGTTAGTTTCAGCCGTTTGCGAGCCTTGATAAGTCCATCGCGCTTCATCCCAGCATTATTGCGCACAGCGTAATCGGCATCCATGCTGCCAGACGAAACTTGCCTATTGCGCAATATTTCGCATTGCGTAATAAGGGCGGTCATGACCACCTTACGCGCCTACCTCGACAAGACCGGTGAGAAACAATCGGAGTTTGCCGATCGAGTCCAGACTACGCCAGCCACCATCTCGAGACTTTGTGCGGGTAATCTCAAGCCGTCGCTTGATCTTGCTCATGCGATTGAGGTCGCGACCAGGGGCGAGGTGCGAACAGAAGTCTGGATCGCACGAACGCCATCGGCCCCTGCAGAGGCAATCGTCGGTCTGATCGTGGTGGCTAAGGAAGGTGAAAAGCATGCGACGCTCAATGCAGCCGCAGAGCACCTGCCGTCGACTGGACAGATATCCGATGCGTCCACCGCTGATGAGGAAGCGCGGTCATGATCGCGCCCGCTGTCCGCGCACGGCTCAAGGCCGGGGTGATCACGGTGATTTCGATCTGCGGCGGGGTCGATGGTGCCGCCGCCACGGTGGACAAAAGCCGCTCGCTGGCCGGCAAATGGCGCAATCAGAACGATGACGCCACGCCCTGCCTGGATGACAGCTTCGCGCTGGATCAGGTGGCGGTGCTGCAGGGCGCGCGGCCGCCGATCCTGTCCGCCTACGCCGCCGATCTGGGCCATGTGGTGATCCGCCTGCCCGATCACGGTGGCGGCGAAGATGCCCTGTCCACCGCGATGATCGATGCCAGCGCCGAGTTCGGCGACGTGGCGGACGCGCTGCGCGAAGCCACGCGCGACGGGAAAATCTGCAAGGACGATCGCCAGAAGATCATCGGCCAGATCGACGAAGCGCTGGCGTCCCTGGCGCGGATGCGTGGCGCGGCCTGCCTGGGGGAAAGCTGAACATGATCGGGGGCATGCAACGCCAGGGCGCGCGATATCGGATCGGGCCGCTGACCACTTATGCCGAAGCGGGGGAATTGGCGCGTTGGCTGCAAGTGGCCGAAGCGGGCGAGAAGATGGTCTATGCCATCGGCCCGGCCCTGGGCCGTGAGGCGGCGGCGCCCAAGCTGGCCCGCCAGTGGAGCGAGCAAGGCAAAGTGCGGCTGCACCGTGACGGCCCATCCTACATCATGGTGGCGTTGGGCCGAACGGGCGAACGCAGCGATGCCACGAACGCCCGGCGGATCGGCCCGGCGGAGGGTCGGCTGTTCGACGTGATCAGCAAGCTGGCCGATGAAGCCAAGCCCCTGCCCGTGCTGGAATTGCTGGCAGAGATGGCCGGTCTGCCCACGCGGCAGGCGGCGGACTACCGCCTGCGGGTGCTGCAAGGCGCGGGTCTGCTGCGCGTGGAATGCCGCGCCGGTGTGCGCATCGCGGAAATCGTGGAAACGGGCGCGCGCACTGCGTTCCCGGCTTCGTGATGGATATCCTGCACGATCCCAGGGTGAGCCCTGCCGCCTATGCGCGCAGCCTGACCCGCTATATCTCCGATTGCTCGACCGTGCGCGCGCGGACGCTGGATATGTTCGGCAGATCGCCGCCGCGCGGTCGGATCGAGCAGTGGCGGGCGCAATGGGAGCTGACGCAAGTCGTCGACGAACGCCGCGATATCGGTGAGCCGATCGATGATGACGCTATCGAGTTCGCGCCGCGGGCCGTCTGCTTCGATAAGTTGGTGGCTCGCGCTGCCGGTCGTGAGATCACGCCGCGCCTGCGCCGCTCGGACGATTGGCTGTTGCCGGTCCCGACCAGCGCCTTGCCCCAACTTCACGTCTGCGCCATCGCGCATAGTTTTGACCTGAGCCTGGAGGATATCTGCGGAGCATCGCGCAAGCGGCCTATCGCGCGGGTGCGCAACCTGGCTGCCGCCGTTCTGCGCGCGCGTGGCAATTCATGGGCTCTGGTCGCTCGGCATACCGGTAGATCGGATCACGTGACGGCCATTTCCGCCGTGCAGACGTTCTTCGCGCGCGATTACAACGATCCGGACATCGGCCAGGCGTGGAGCCATTTCGCACCGGCAAACACCGTTCGTGCGCGGTCGTATGACGGGCTGAATTACCTGCTTCGCGGCACGATCCGGATATGACCGGCGTGCTGACGGATCTGGAACGGGAGATGCTGGCGGCGGCGGCGGCCATGCCGTTTTCAGCGGTCCGCAAGTTGATCGCGATGGGCGCGAATCGCCACTTCGCGGCGCAGCTGACCGGTGCGGGGGATCTTGGTATCGGCCAGGTCACGATCAGCCGCGCCGGGTGGGAACCGCATGGTCCCGATCGGCGGCTGCTGCTTTCCGTTCGCCGCCTCGGCGCGTTGATCGATGTGGTCGCGTTGGCCAGCCACGTGCGTGACGAATGGTCACTGCGCACCGGCTTGGGCTGGGCGCTGGGCATGGATGCGATCGACAACGCGCAGGCGGCGCTGGCGCGGGACGAGAAGCGCATCCGGGTGCGCCTGCATGCAACGCCGTTCGACTGGCTCGCTGCCGGCGGTGACGGTCTGTGCGTCCTGGACTGGTGCGCCGCCTCGCTGAGCGAGCTGCGTTTGCTGGGCGAGCGCGTGACGATCGAAGTCGCGCCCGGGACCGGCGAGAGGCTGAAGGCGATGCTGGCGTATGGCGGACTGCCGCGCGTCAGCGAGATAACACATGGGATGGGGATGGCGGCATGACAGACAATAGCACACCCGCTGAAGGGTCGGTGATGCCTTCTGAGGAAGGGCGTGGCGTGATCAAGTGTTGGTCGCATGAAGTGCGCCAACCTAATTGCCGTACATGCCAGTCTGAAACCCGCCCCACCCCCGACAAGGCGCTGATGCGCGATGCTGCGGTGGGGGAGGTCGTTGCATGGCTCAAAGAATGGTGCATTGATGGGGAACCGCGTAGCCGCGTTGACCGATACGAGAAATGCGAGCCTTGGCTCGCCTCGCTAAACCCGAAGCTGACGCCTCTTTACTCCACCCCCATGCCAGTCGAGGAACGGGCGAAGGGTGCGGCTCTTATCGAAGTCGAGAGGGATGAGAACGGCAAGGTTCTTATTTGCAGTGGCTGTGGCACCGTCGAAACGGTCAGATCGATACGCGCACGGCATCCAACAGCGTTCACCTGCTGCCCGGAACGCAAGATGGTACCCGCCCTCGCCGCGACCAATGCGCCCCCAACCACCGCTGCGGATGATGAGGCGCGGGTGGAGGCGGTCGAAGTCGAATGTGCCCGACTGCTTGCCGCTTATCTACGCAAGGAAATCGGCCGATTGATGCATCAAGCCGAGCACTGGGCCAAGAACAACAAGCCATTCGCAGTGCATCACCGAGTAATGAAGGCAGACAGCTACTTTCAAATTCTTGTGCTCATGGAACGCGACCCGGCCAAGGGTTGGAAGCTTCCCTTTGACGAAATCCGCGATAGCCTCGCCCGGCCTGAAATCCATGCTCCGGGTTCTTACCCGCCGAGCAAAGAGCTGCATCGTTATCGCGATCCCGAGTTCGTTGTCGCCGCCCTCCGCCCACAAGCGCCAAGCGATGGGGAGAAAGCTGCCATCGATGTCCTCAAGGCTTCGCGCTCGGACGACTGATCAGTGTCAACACGCAACCCATTTACAGGCGGGGACGCTGGTCCCGCGCCCCCTGAACGCGACGGCGACAGTTCCGCACCGGGCGGTTCGGCTCCATCATCACGAGGGGGTCCGGGGCGACGGATTCGTGCCGATGTCGATCCTGAGGCGGATTTGCTGTGCGCTCGCCTGCCTCTCACCGATCTGGGCAATGCCGAGCGGTGGCTGGCGCGCTTCGGGGCTGACTTCCGCTTTTGCCCGGAGCTGGGCTGGTTCTGGTGGGATAGCCGCCGGTGGAAGCTGTTGTCCGAAGAGAAGGACGCTGTCCCTGCCGAACTGATGCAGTCGATGGCGATGACGGTGCGGGCCATCCGCAACGAGGCGAACCTGGTCGCTGCGTCCGGGTACCCTGCCCCGGTTATGTCGGACAAGGAAATGCGCGAGCTGGAAAGCTGGGCGCAGGCCTACGGCACATCCTCACGCGAATCCTATGTGCGCGGGCTGAAGCAAGCGCGCGCCGATTGGAGCGACGATGCCTGCGCCGATTACATCGAGGCGCTGGAACCGATGGACGTGGTGCTGGGCAAGCAGCTGTGGAGCCACAAGATCGCCGCCTGGGCCAAGTCCAGCGAAGCCGGCGGTATGCCGGGGCGCATGCTCAAGTGGATCAAGGGCTTCCTCCAAGTGGTGGTGCGGCCCGATGCGTTCGATCGTGACCCTCTCGCCATCAATGTCATGAACGGCACGCTGCGCCTGGTGCGGCGGCCGGAGCGACGGCCCAGCGCCGATGTCGACGCAGGCAAGAGCAAGTGGCGCACCGGCGCATGGTCGATCAAGAAGTACGATCACCGGCGCGAGGACCTGATCACCAAGCTGGCTCCGGTGAAGTATTCGACCGCGGCGAAGTGCGACGCATATGACGCCTTCATTGCAAAGGTGCAGCCAGATGAGGCGATGCGCCGGTTCCTGCACCAGTGGGGCGGATACTCCCTCACCGGCGATACCACCGAACACAAGCTGGCGTTCTTCTACGGCCAGGGCCGCAACGGCAAGGGCACATGGGTGGAGGCGATGGCGTTCATGGCCGGCGACTATGCCGGTGCGATCGGCATCGAATCTCTGCTCGACAGTGGCGGGCAGCGGCGCGGCGATCAGGCAACGCCTGATCTTGCCGAGCTGCCCGGCGTGCGCCTGCTGCGCGTGAGCGAGCCGCAAAAGGGCATGAAGTTCAACGATGGCCTGATCAAGCAGCTGACCGGCGGCGATCCCGTGAAGGCGCGTCACCTGAACAAGGGCTTTTTCGAGTTCTTCCCCGACTTCAAGATCACAGTTTCGGGCAACACGCGCCCGATCGTGAAGGACGTGTCGCACGGCATGTGGGCGCGCATGCAGCTTGTCCCTTGGGATACGATCATCCCGGAAGAGGAGATCGATCGCTCTCTGCCCGAAACGCTGAAAGGCGAGGCCAGCGGCATCCTCAACCGGATGCTGGCCGGCCTGCTAGATTGGCGCGAGAACGGGCTGATCATTCCCGAACAAGTGCGCATGGCGACCCAAGCCTATCGCGAGTCCTCGGACGAACTGGGCCGGTTCCTGTCGGAGCTGTGCGAGGTCAGCCAGGATACGGCGCGCGTGCGCGTATCGGGCAGCGAGTTGCACAAGCTTTACAAAGCGTGGAGCGAAGTCGCGGGCGGCTCAGGCTGGCACATCAAGGGCTTCAAGGGCGCGATGGAGGACAAGGGCTTCAAGTCCATCATCAGCAACGGCGTAAAGTGGCTGGGCGTGCAGCCCCGCCTTGGTGTGAACATCGAGGACGTGGCGCGCGGCGAGTGGCCGGGCAAACCGCACTCTGATGGCGAAACCGGCCCTCCCGAAGCTGATCCCGGCGACGACGACATGCCGCCCGGTTGGAACAGTTAGCGTGAGTTTTCAGAGGGATGAGCGGTCCCGCGCCCCCTGATGCCTTCCGCGCGGAAGGATGCGCATTGGAGCCATTTGGATGGAGTGGAAGGGAAATCCTCGTTTCTTTGCAATGGGTTGTGCGTGTTTGGAAGGGACGGAAGGCTGATCCGGGTAAGTCCCCATGTGAGAAGGCACCGATCAATCTCATGAGCGACTTACCCTCTTTTCCCTTCCTTCCCTTCCAAAAGGTGAGCGGGGAAGAAAGAAGAGAAGGAGAAAGGCGCAGAAAAACTGGGGTTTCAGGGGTTCGTGAGTTTGGAAGGGTGCCTTCCAACGGGCTTTCCGAACATAGAACGGTGGAAGGGTAGAAAGATGACGAATGGCGGAAATGCTGGATTGTGCGTGTCGTGGCAGGAAGCGGAAGACGCGCTTATGGCCGCATTCGAGTACCTGCGCAGCATGCCGGATCGCGAACGGGGGTTCCTATCGGCAGGTTCGCGGTCTGGATGGCCAGAGATCGTTCGCGAGAGTTGGGAATATGCCGATGCTGAGGCCCGGCCCTCGCCCCGCCTGTCGCGCCAACATGCCGAGCACGTCGAACAGTTCCTCACCGGGCCTAAGCCGTTGGCGAACGTGATCGCCGAGCAGCATCGCGCATTCGTGGGGCGCGTGATCATGATGCAGTTATGGCCCGGGCCCGACGGCTTTGGATGGGACCGCGTGTTCCGGCAGCAGCGCGGCGTGCTGTTTAACCTAGTGCGCAAGGTGGAGCTACCGACCACCAGCGATGGCCTCCGCAAGGCGTACGAGCGCGCGATCGGCAAGGTTGCCGTGGCCATGACGCCCGGCAGCGCGCGTGTCCAATTGTCGATTGGACAAAATTGAGTGCTGAACCCCGCAGAAATCCTGCGTCCAACCCGTCAAGTGGGCAAACGATTGGACATGCAAATATTGGTTGTCCGTTTGGACAAGGTTTCGGGGTATGCCTTGGGCACGCTGAGCTTGATGTGCCTCGTTCAGTGTTCCCTCCCAAACTCAGGCAGGTGGCGATGGCAGTGGGTTGCACCACTGCGCGGGACCGCGCGCAGGAGAAGTCCAACCGTGAGGCGGCTTCAACTGCTATCGCTGCCTGTCGCTCTTCGGATGTCGCATGGGTAAGCTGACCGGGATGCCATCGCGGCTTAGCTCTTTGCCGCCCAGGGTGGCTGCGATGCCGAAGATGACGGAAAGCTTCTACAATTCGGCATCGTGGCGGGCCTATCGGCAGCAGCACCGCGACTGGACTGTCGCTCGCCAAGGCGGCGTGTGGTGCATCGTGTGTGGCTCGACCAAGCGGCTGATCCTCGATCACGCGATCGAGCGCAAGGACGGCGGCGAGGACCTCCCGCCCCTAGAGCAGGCGCATTGGTACTGCACCGGGTGCCACAATCGGAAGACGGCCGAGGCCAAGGCAAAGCGGGCGCGCGGCGGTCGTTGATAAGTTTGGATGCAGAGTGAGCGAGATAGCTAAACCGCCCCGCAAGTGGTCCAACTTGGACCGGGGAAGCGACCCACTCGTTATATTGCGTGTTCGCGTCAGGTTGGATGGTGTCGTACAGCATCGCGTGCTGGCTTACGACTGCGACGCTGGGACAGTCGAACGCTTGTGTGCCCCCGATAAGCACGGCGTCATACGACGGTCGGAACGCCTCTCGGGCGTTGTCGAAGTTGAGGCAAGGTAGTCTCGACCTGCCTCGATTAAAGAAAGCATGGGGGGGGTAGTCGAAAGTCCGGGGGGTGGTCGCCCCCTGCACCGCATCTCGTCCCATTCAGAGGTTTTTTAGTTGGCACATGATGTTTCAGGCAAGGCGTCGTCACCGGGATGGCTGCCGTTTGACCTGCTCGGGCATCCGGTGCCGTCGAACAAAGGCGAGAAAGGAAGGCCGCAACACGCGCCAACCGCTGAAATCCTTGAGAAAATCATACTGCTACTTGGCATGGGTCGGAGTGAGAAGGACTGCGCAGCGGCCGTGGGTCTTTCGATCGACACGATGAAGCGGCATTATTTCGTTCATCCCCAGGTTCAGCTGGCGAGGCGGAACGCGGCCCTCGTCCTTGAGGGCGAGCTGCTCTCGCGGCTTAATCGCCAGTCGCTCGATGGGAAGACATCGGCTACTGAAAAGCTGCTGAAGCGACTGGACAAAGCACAGCTCGGACCGGTGCCCGTAAAGCCCACGAAGGCGAAGAAGACCAAAGGCATTAAGGAAGAGCGTCGCGACGCCGCCTACGATGCTGGCCTAGGTGATGACGGGTGGGGGCCTCTGCTACATGGCAGCAGCGGAGCGCTGCCTAACTGATGGTGCCCGGCGAGTGGAACTTCGCTTGTGCGGACTGGAAAGACCGGCTGCGCGAAGGTCGAAGTCTGATCCCAGATCTTCCACTCGATCGTACCGTCGCAAGCCGAGCAGTCCGCATATTCAACAAGCTCCGGTTGCCGGATGTTGGCGATCGGCCGGAGATGCGGATCGCGGCAGGCGATTGGCAGCGCGATACCGTAGCCGCACTCTTCGGGTCGCTGATGCCAGACGGGCGGCGTCGGGTGCGCAAGATACTGGAGTTGGTTCCTAAGAAGAACTCCAAGACGACCAAGGCCGGCGCGATCGGCGTGACGGCACTGCTGATGGACCCCGAGCCACGGCAGCCATACTACCTCTTCGGCCCTACGCAGGAGATTGCTCAGCGCGGCTTCAGCCAGGCCGAGGGCATGATCATGGCGGACCCGGTGCTGCAGCAGCGGTTCCATGTTAGGGCACACTTGAAAACGATCGTGGATCGGGTGACCGAGTCCACGCTTAAAGTGCAGACATTCGACGAGAAGGTGTCGACCGGCGGTATCCCCAAGGGAGCCATCATCGACGAGCTCCACATCCTCGGCAAGGTGCACTACGCGAGCCGGGTGCTGGGACAGATCTATGGCGGCATGATTTCCCGCCCTGGTGCGTTTCTCTACATGATCACCACGCAGTCGGACGAACCGCCTGCTGGGGTGTTCAAGGAAGAATTGCAGCTGGCCCGCGCTATTCGCGACGGCCGGCTGACGGGTGAGGGAGCGACCACGCTTCCGATCCTCTATGAATTTCCTGAGGAGTTCCAGACCGACCCTGCTCAGCCATGGATGGATCCGGGATGTTGGCCGATGGTTCTACCGAACCTCGGCCGGTCGGTGCAGATCGATCTTCTCAGGCCGCAGTTCTTCGAGGCCCGCGAGAAGGGTGCAAGCGAGTTGGCCCGGTGGGCTTCGCAGCACCTGAACATAGAGATCGGCTTAGGCCTACACTCGCAGCGGTGGCGTGGAGCTGATCACTGGCTCGCGGCGACCGACCCAGCACTGAAGGCCGCGAAGCGCGTCGACACTCTGGACGAGTTGCTCGCGCGCTGCGACGTGGCTGTGGCTGGCGTCGATGGTGGTGGCCTGGACGACTTGTTCGGCCTGACCGTGCTCGGCCGAGAGAAGAATACCGGCGATTGGCTCACGTGGAGCCACGCCTGGGTGCAGCGCGACGTTGTCGAGAAGGTCGACAACAAAGAGCCGCTGCGGAAGGACATCGCGCCGCGCCTACTCGACTTCGTGCAGGAAGGCACGCTGACACTGTGCGACACGGCGACGCAGGACATCGAAGAAGTCGCAGCCGTGCTCAAGCGGGTGAAGAGCAGTGGCCTGTTGCCCGATAAAGGCGCCGTGGGCCTCGACCCTCTGGCGATCGGCGGTCTCGTCGACGAGTTGATCGAGATCGGCCTGACCGAGGAGCAGCTTGTCTCCATCGGACAGGGATTCAAGCTTTCGTCCGCAGTGTGGAGTTCGGAGCGCAAATTGCGCGACGGGCGAATGCGTCACGACGGTTCGGAAATGATGGCCTGGTGCGTAGGTAACGCCAAGGCCGAGCAGCGAGGCAACGCGGTGTACATCACCAAGGAAGCGGCAGGAAAGGCGAAGATTGACCCACTTATTTCGCTCTTCAATGCGGTGAAGCTGATGGAGCGCAACCCTGTCGCGGGCGATGGCGGTATATCCACCGATGAGTGGATCAAGAGCTTCGCATGAGAGCGCTTGGCTACGAGTTGTCCGCCCAGGCTGCCGCGGCCGAGATGCGTGCGCGTGCGCCACGCGACGAGATTAAAGATATCGTCGTCAGTGGCTATGCCGGTGAGGTTGCGCAGGCCAATCGAGATGACTTTGCCACCAACCGCATCACAGTGGCGGAGTACCGGGATTCGGTCACGGCCAACGGCCGCGCGGCTATGGGCTTGTCGACAGTCTGGGCTTGCGTCGGCTTTTGGGCTGGTAACATCGCGGGCCTGCCTCTGCATGTCCGACGCCGCAGTGATCAGGGCGTGTCCGAACCAGCACCGGATCACCCGCTGTATTGGCTGCTGCACGACAGCCCCAACTTCGACCAAAGCGCCTATGACTTCTGGGAGTTCATGGTCGCTGGACTTGAATTGCATGGTAACGCCTATGCCCAGATCGTGCGGCGCGACGATGGTGGCCTGGGATCGCTGATCCCGATACCGCCAGATATTGTCAGCGTTGCTCGCATCAGCGATGGAAACTTGCAATATTCGTGGCGGGTGAATGGCCGGCCGGAACGCGTCGGCCAGTATGACATGTTGCACATTAGGGGCTTTGGCGGCGACCCGCTTGGCGGATTGTCACCACTGGCCCTGCATCGCCGCACTCTAGGGCTCGCGGGGGCCACTGAGGACTCAGCTTCTACGATCTTTCGGAACGGTGTTCGGTCGAGCGGCGCTCTCTCGACGGAAGAGAAGCTGAACGGCGAGCAGCGCGCCGAACTGGAGGAGCGACTGCAAGATCGTTTCGCCGGCGCTCACAACGCTGGTCGTCCGATGCTGCTGGACAACAAAGTGCAATGGGTTCCGTTTTCGATCAGTCCGGTCGATGCCGAGATGATCGAAGCACGGGGCCTCAGCATGGTTCAGCTTTGCCAGATATGGGAGGTCGATCCTCACTTGGTCGGCATCACGACAGGGAACACGCAGCTCGGTAGCAGCATCACGGATCAGACGCTCTCGCTGGTCAAATTCAAGATGCGCAAGCGGCTGAAGCGTATCGAAGGCGCGCTAGAGAAGCAGCTGCTCAGCCGTGCCGATCGCCGGGCCGGTGTGTCGATCGAGTTCAATTTGGAAGGCTTTTTGCGCGCCGACAGTGCCGGGCGTGCTTCCTTCTACCAGACCATGACCGGCATCGGTGCGATGACGATCAACGAAGTTCGCGCGCTGGAAGGATTGCCGCCGGTCGCCGGCGGAGAGACGCCACGCATGCAGATGCAAAATCAGCCCATCGATCAGGCGGGGCAGGAGGAAGACTGATGCTCCACAAGGACTTTGGGCTCGAGATCAAGGGCATTGACGAAACTGGCTATATTGAAGGTCTGGCGGCCGGGTACGGCAATGTCGATCATGGCAATGACAAGATCCTGTCTGGCGCTTTTGCAAAGTCTATCGCCGGTCGCGCTGGTGTCCCGATGCTGCTTTACCACGACATGCGTCGACCGATTGGCAAGTGGTCGGAGTTCACGGAAACCTCTGATGGTCTGATCACCAAGGGCAAGATCGCGGTAAAGACGCGTGATGGCGGCGAGGCGTACGAATTGGCGAACGCCGGCGCGCTGGGCGGTCTGTCGATCGGCTACGACCCGATCGTCAAGCGCATGGCCGGCAAGGTGCGCGAGTTGGTCGAGCTTGCACTGCACGAGGTTTCGCTGGTGACGATCGGCATGAACCCGAAGGCGCTGATCACCGGCGTCAAAGAGATTCTGGAGGCTGGCGAGCTGCCGTCTGTCCGTGAGTTTGAGGAGTTCCTGCGGGATGCAGGCGGCTTCTCCAAGAGCATGGCCGCTGCATGCGCGTCGGCCTGTAAGCCGCACCTTCGGGGGGAGCCCGAGGCGAAGGCAGATAGCGCCGATTTCTGGACCAAGCTTGGTTCCGTGCTCGGCTGATCCCCCTCTACCTCAGGAAGAAAATCATGAAGCGTCTGATTTGCATCAACGCCGCGACCGCGGCGCTCATCGGCATGCGCGCGATCGGCCCGATGACGGCCAACGAGCGCGCGCGCGGCCGTTACCTGCGCGATGGCGCGGGCCACCCCAACGGCGGTGCTCAGCTCACGCCGGAGCAGCTGGTAACCCAGGTCAAGGATGCTCTCGATGCGGTCCGCAAGATCGCAGACGGGGCCGATAAGGAGGTTAAGCGCCTCGGAGACATTTCGACCGAAACCAAGCAGGCAGCGGACCGGGCCCTGACCCAGCTGAACGTGCTTGACGAGCTTAAGGCCCGAGTGGAAGACCTGGAACAGAAGAGCCAGCGTCCTGAGGGTCGCGGCTCGCTGGAGATGGACAGCTGGGGCCAGCAGCTCGCTGAGAACGAGGATGTGAAGGCACTCGCTCGCAAGGAGCGCCCCTCCGCGCGCGTTGAGCTGAAGGCCATCACTACGGCCGCAGGTTCTGCCGGCGGCCTGATCTGGCGTCAGCGCGAGACCGATGGCGCAGTCGAACTGCCCAAGCGCCCCGATCTGGTTGTGCGTGATCTGCTCACTGTGGTGCCGATCACCACGGGCACGGTCGAGTATGCCCGCCAGACCGTGCGCACCAACAACGCGGCGCCGGTTGCCGAGGGTGCGCAGAAGCCGTACAGCAACTATGGCTGGGACAAGCAGACCGCGAACGTGAAGACAATCGCGCATCTCGCCAAGCTGACGCGCCAGTCGCTCGACGATGCACCGCGCCTCCAGGGGGAGGTCGACGCCGAGATGCGCTATGGCCTTGCGCTTGCGGAAGATGCCCAGATCCTCAACGGCGATGGCACCGGCGAAAACCTGCTTGGCCTTCTGGCGCAAGCGACCGCCTATGCCGCGCCCTCGGGTGTGACGATCGCGAACGCAACGCGTATCGACAGACTGCGGCTTGCGCTGCTCCAGGCAAGCCTCGGCCTCTATCCGGCAGATGGTATCGTCACCAGCGAGACCGACTGGGCCGTGATCGAGCTGACCAAGGATGCCGCCGGCGGTTATATCTTTGCCAACCCGCTCGCCATGGCGGGTCCGACCCTGTGGGGCAAGCGCGTGGTACCCACCAACTCGATGGCGATCGGTGCCTTCCTGGTTGGCGCGTTCAAGATGGCGGCCACGCTGTACGATCGCCTGCAACCCGAGGTCCTGATCTCGTCGGAAAACGCCGACGACTTCGAAAAGAACCTGCTGACCATGCGTGCCGAAGAGCGCCTGGCTCTCGCCGTCAAGCGTCCCGGCGCCCTCATCAAGGGCACCTACGCCTAAGCCATAGCGGGCGGTCCCCGGGCCGTCCGTTTCCCTTTTCAGTTGCAGGTGATCGATGATCATCCGCGATCGCTTCAGGAGAGAAGCAATGCGCAAGTACCGTGTGCTGTGGCCGCATGTCGGCGACAAGGAATATGCCATCGACGATATCCGGATCGCCGATCCCAACGAAGTTGCCCATCTCGTCAAGCCCGTCGGCAGCATGCTGGAAGACATTGGCGAGGCAGACGAACCCGTCGTGACGCCCGTCGCGGATCCTGCCACCGATGCGTTGGAGCAGATGCAACAGGCGCATCAGCAGGAGCTGCTCGCCGCTCACCAGCGCGCCGACGAACTGAGCGAGCAGCTTATTGCTACCACCGATCGTCTGACGTCCGTGGAGACAGCACTCTCGGAGCTACAGCCAGCGTTGGAGGAGCTGCGGTCTGTCCGCGACACTCAGGCTGAGCAGTTGGGCCAGCTCTCCGAGCAGTTCGGCCACTTCGGTGGTGAGCTGGAGAAGCTGAAATCCGCACCGAAGACGGCGGGTAAAGCCAAGTCGGCCGATACGGCGGATTGATCGGGCCGACCGATGATCTTCGAGCTGCTGCACTCCCCGTATCCCGAAGGGTACGGGGAGAAGCTGTTGCCGCTTGATGCGTGCAAGGTGCATCTCAAGATTGACGGTGACGACGAAGATGATCTGATAGCAGCGCTGCGCGATGCGGCGGTGCAAGTCGTCGAGCTTTACTGCAGCATCAAGCTGCTGGCGTCGGACGTCGAGTGGCGTGGCTCGTCCTTCCCGCGTCGTGCTGGCGCAGCGCTGCCGCTCAGCGTTGCGCCGGTGACTGCGATCGAGACGATCAGCTGGCGCAGCGCCACCGGTGATGAAGTCGACGGATTGGCAGGTGGTTATCGGATCACCGGTCGAGGTGATGTACTCCCGGCGATCGGTGGCGAGTGGCCGTCCGACGTGGGCGGCGACATCATCGTGAAGTTCAAGGCCGGCTACGCCCAAGGTGCAGCTCCCCCTGCCCTGCTGACCGCCGTGCGCCTGTTCCTCGGTCACCTCTATAAGAACCGCGAGGCGGTGACCGATCGAGGTACGGAGGCAGAGATTCCTTTCGGGGTACGCCAGATCTGTGCCCCGTTCTGCCGCGTGTTGATCTGATGTCTGGTATCGCAGCCGGCTCCTATGATCGGCGTATCCGTATTGAGCGCCCAATCTCGGACGAGAGCCTCGACGGTGCCGGTTCAGGTTCATGGGAAAAGGTGATCGACGTGTGGGCAAACGTGCAGGACGCGATGCCCAGCAGAGGCGAGCGTCTCGCTGCCGGCATCAACGCTTCTGCGCGGCCATCGCGCATACGGATCCGATATCGCCAAGGTATCACCCCGGATATGCGCTTTCTCATCGGCTGCATGGTGAAAAACGAAGCTGGCGAGAAAGTGTGGCGTACTGACCGGATTGTGCAGATCGTCTCCGGCCCGGCAGAACTGGGGCGACGTGACAGTCTGGAATTCATGGTCGAAGAGTACCGGCCAGCTGGGAACCCTGCCTGATGGCATCGGCGACCGGGCGAGCGCGGGCATCCGCGTACATCGGCAAGATTCCTGAGCAGCTTACCCGGCTGCTTGCCGGTGCTGGTCGAGCAGGCGGGAGGGTGATCGCGGCTGAAGCGAAGTCGAATGCCCAGGCGAGCGAGGTCGCCAACGCTATCGTAGTCCGGTCCAAGTCAAGCGACGGGCAAGTCGTAGTGCGGATTACCGTGAAACGCGAGACAGGCCAATCAGCGCCGGGTTGGGCCTACTCGCAGGCGATCTGGCAGGAGTATGGAACGGCACCTCACTTCATCACCGTAGCTGATGGGCAACGCAAAGGCCTCGGTATCCGCCGGATCAACCAGCGCGTCGGTGAAGCAGATGGCAACGCTTCCCTTGTGATCGGCGGCAAGTTCGTTGGGAAAACGGTCTTCCATCCTGGTGCGAAGGCACACCCATTCCTGCGGCCTGCGCTGGATTTCAAAGGGGCAGAGGCCGTCAGAACAGCGCAAGCGTACATCAATGCTCGCGTTTCAGGCGGCAAAATCGACACGCGCGACGATGAGGCCGACGCGTGACCGGCACCGAGATCATTGGTGCGCTGCTGCTCGAAAGCGTGGAACTGACTGCGATCGTCGCTGCGCCACGCATCAAGGCAGGTCGATTGCCTGATGGCACATCCCTGCCGGCGTTGCTCATCCGCACCGTCAGCAGCGTCGAATTTCAGCCGCTCCGGCGGGGTAACATCGTGCGAACGACAGATCGGGTTTCGGTCGCCGTTCGAGCTTCTTCATATCGTGAGCAGGTCCAGATCATGCGGTTGGTCCGCAAGTGCTGCGCCGGGCGCACGGGCGACATCGGCGGCGGTGTGCGCGTCTCGATCTTAACGGCCGGAATGGGGCCCGATGTGAACGGCCCTGGCGACACTTTCGAGCAAACCCAAGACTTCCGCGTCAGCTTCGACGCGCCCGTTTGAACCAGGAGACCACTATGAGTGACGAAAAGACGATCAAGGCTGTCGCGCTGAAGGATTTCAACGACGCCGGTACCGAACAGCGGTTCGCCAAGGGCGACACGCCGACGCTGCCAGAAGGTGTCTTCGCGAATTACGAAGCCGCTGGCCTCGTGCGCAAGGCGACTGCCGAAGACGCCCGCGCCGCCAAGGCCGACACCAAGAGCGACGCGTAACCAGTTCGTCCGCCCGCGCGGACGGTCCCGGCCGGACTTCTCGGCCACCAACATGACCCACCAGGAGATATGAAATGGGTTCCACCACTGCAGCGGGCACGGCGATCGCGATCTCAGCCGGCAAGCCCAGCACTCAGGACAAGGCCGGCTACGTGGCTCTGACCTTCACCGAAGTCGGCAACGTCGAGCAGCTCGGCACCATCGGTGCGACCACCGAGAAGGTCGAGTTTCAGCCCCTCAAGGGGCCGAAGCAGAAGCACAAGGGTCCGACCGACTATGGCTCGCTCGCACCCTCGATCGCCCACGATCCGGCAGATGCTGGTCAAACGCTGCTGCGTACCGCCGCTGATCCCGATAACAACGAGCTGTATGCGTACCGCGTTACCTATCCGAGCGGCGACAAGCGCTACTTCCAGGGCCGCGTGTTTGGCTATCCGGAGAACGTGGGCGCTGCCGCCAGCATGCTGATGGTCAACCCGACGATCGAGATCGATACCAAGATCGTCAAGGATGACGTCGTCGCCTGAACATCCCCACCTTCCGGCCCTCTGAGCCGGTCTTTGCGCACCAGTCCGCCCGCGCGTCGCGGTTGGCGGAGCGGGCTGGTGCACCTTCCCGCGAGAGGAAACACCTATGTTCGATATTACCACCCAGGCAGTCGCCGACAGCGCGCCGATCCACATCAAGGGCGCCGGCGGCACCCCACTTTACTTCGACGGCAAGCCCGTTCGCATTCACTTGTGGAGCCCCGGCTCGCCGGCCTTTGCCGAAGTAGAGGATCGTCAGACTGCACGCGCCCTCAAGCGCATGCAGGACAACGATGGCCAGATTGCCGTTGCGGAGATGGAGCAGCGTAACGCCGAGCAGGCTGACGATCTCGCATCACTCACCGTCGGATTTGAAAACCTGAGTTATCCGCCTGCCGGTGACAAGCAGGGCAAGGAGCTGTTCCGAGCCCTTTATGCAGATCGCAAGCTCGGCTTCATTGTCGGTCAGGTCCAGAAGGCCTTGCGCGACTGGGGAAAGTTCACGCCCGGATCGACCGGGAACTGACGCTCTACGTGCGGCAGATGGCGTGGCTCAATGCCACGCCCAAGCCGCCAGAGGGCAGCAAGCGCGCTCAGGCCAAAAACCCGCCGCCATTGATAAGCCGGGCGCAGAAGCTGAAGAACGATAAGATCAAGCCGGCAATGCCGCGCATCTCAGCGCCGCATATCCTGTCACGCCTCATCGACATCGGGCTGACCGAAGCTGCCGGCATGGGCTCCGGGCCGGTCAGTTGGCAATCGATCAAAGCCTGGCAGGACGTCATGGGCGTAGCACTGCCCCGCTGGGAAGCTCGGCTGATCCGGAAGCTGTCGGTCGAGTATCTGGCGTTTGGTCGCGATGCCGAAAGCGAAAACTGCCCACCACCGTGGCGGGCACCGGTGACCGAACGCGAGAAGAAGCTCGAGGTCAGTCGCCTTGAGATGGTGCTGGGCTGATGCCTGCGCGCCATTGCCGTAACACATAGGAGGTTCGCATGGACGAAGAAGGGGCAATGCTTGGCGTTGGCTTCGCCATCGACTTCCACGACAGCTTCGGACAGCTCCGCTCGCTTGATGACCTGATCGGCACCGTTCAGGCCAACGCGGTTCGTGAGTTTCAGAAGCTGGAGGCGGCCGCCAAAGGATCGCTCGATCTCAAAGGCGCCACGGCGCGTGTCAGCACGTTCGGCAACGCGACTACGCGAGAAGCGGCCTCAGCGGCAAGTGCGCTCATCCGCGTGGAGAAGGCCGGCGAGGGTCTCTCGCGCCAGCTGGAACGCCAGGCTGGCGCATTCGGCAAAACCAAGGATCAGCTGCGCCTTATGAAGGTGGAGTCTGCCGCGCTGGCAGCAGAGCAGCAAGGGCTTACCGAACTCGCCATGCGACTGCGAAGCCAGGAGGCGGCCTTGCGCGCGAGCGAAGTCGCTGCCGCTGAACAGGCGGCTGCAGCACGCATCGCCGCCGCCCAGCGCGCCGCCGATGCCGAGGTTGAAGCCACACGGCGTGCCACCGCTGCGCTGGCGGAGCAGGCGCGCTTGCGGGCAGCGATCGAGCGGAACACGGGCGTCGGTAGGACAAGCGCGATTGAGGGCGGTGCCTCGTATTCGGCGCTTGCCGAGCAGACTCGCGAGATGGAGCGCCTTGCCGCCGCCGCCGCACATCTGAAAGCGTCGATCGATCCTGCCATCGCCGCACAGCAGCGCTTCGACGCCGAGATAGCGAACGCCCGGAACCTGGTTTCAGCCGGCGCAATCACCCTCGACGACTATGTTGCCAAGCTCCAGATGGAGCGTGCTGCACTGGCGTCCGTGAACACGGTGCAGGACCGCGCGATCGTGTCCACCGGTGCTCACCGACAGGCCATGCAGGGCCTGTCGTTCCAGGCGCAGGACGCCTTCACCCAGATCTCCATGGGCACCAATGTCCTAACGGTTCTCGCCATCCAGGGCGGCCAGGCCGCGGGTCAGATGGCGGGCCTTGAAGGCACGCTCGGCGCTGCGGCCAGGTTCATGCTTGGCCCATGGGGCCTCGCCGTTACAGCCGCGATGCTGGTGCTCGGCTCGCTGAGTGACAAGATTTTCAAGTCCAACAACGCGCTTGGCGACGCGATCGACAAACTGAAGGAGGATGCCAAGCAGAGCGAGATCTCGCGCCAGGCGAAAGAAGCCTTCGGCCGCACGCTCGAGGGCTTGATAGAAATCCAGCGTGAGTTCAACGAAGAGCTCAAGCGCGGCCTTCAAACACAGCAGCAAATTGAGGTTTCCCAGCTTAATACTGCTCGAACTCAACTGCGTGACTTCGAAAAGAAGCGTGACGAGTTACAGGCTAGTATCGCCAAGCAGCAAGGCCTTATCAAAAGCGCGAAAGGCAATGTTGGCTTGGCGGCGGGCGTTGAGGAACTCGAGTTCACGCTTCGCGACATGAAGGCACAACTGGCGGCTGCGAACAAAGGCATCGCCGCGGCACGCATTGGCATCCGAGAAGCCACGATCCCAATTATGGATCGCGCTGTCGAAGGTGCCCTCGACAAGGTTGTCGAAGCGACAAACCGGTTCGAAGCAGCGCAGGGGCGTCTTCGTGCTGAGTATGCAGCGGGCACAATTACTCGGCGCGCCTATGGGGCCGAACTAGCCCGGGAGAAGGCGCAGCTGGAAGCGGTCACCAAGGCCGAGCAAGCGCGTCAGTCGGCCGCGAAGGCCAGCGATGGTGTATCCCGCTTCAAATCCCGCGAGCAGGCCATTGGCATTGCCGGCAGGGAGCTGCAGAGCGCAGGCATGCGCGTCGACGGCAATGTGCAGTTCGGCGTCACCACCGGACATGCAAACGACGCGGCCCACAATCGCTACGCGATCGATGTGAACGTCGGCAAGGGCATCACTGAAGCCAACGTGCCAAACCTCAAGGCAAAGTACGACGAACTCGCTCGTTTGTATCAGTCACGCGGCTACGACGTGATCTGGAACAAGCAATTCTACGCCGCTGGCGGCAAAGGTCCCACGTCCGGTGCGAAGGGGCACCAGGATCATCTCCACATCCAGGCACCGGCCACCGTCGTCGGAAAGACCACGCAAGCCTCGACCGCGCGTCAACAGCTGGGCGAGTTCCGGTCTGCCATGCGCGAAACCACGGATGCCGAAGCCATCCAGGCGCAAACCCAGAACCTGTATGCGCTCGCCAAGGCCTATGAAGCCTCGGGCGGAGCGGCGCTCATCGCTGCGGTGCGCGTAAAGGCTGAGAGCGAAGCCATCCGTGACGGCGCCGACATCGAGGCGAACGTGTCTCGCGAAGTCGGCCTGGCGATAGCACAGCGGGTTGCCGATGCAGCCCGGTCGACAGCGAGCGTGCGTGAACAGGCTGCAGTACAAGAGCAGGTGAACGCCCAGGTCGCGGCCGGCTTGATCCCTGCCGAGCGCGCCGCCGACTTGGTACGTGATCAGATGACCGACCTTCCGCTGCTTGCCGCAATCCAGGCGGCTCAGCAGCAGGGGCTGACGGCAGATGCCGACCGCGCGACGAAGGCGCTAGAAGATCAGCGCGCGGCCCGCAAAAGCCTTACCGAAGCTGAAAAGAAGGCCGCCGATCAGCAGCAGGCAACACAGATCGACCGCTCGACGGCGGGCGCCCTACGCGAAGCCGAGATGGTCAAGAAGTTCGGCACGCAGCGGATTGCCGCGCTGAAAGGCCTGAGCAGGCAGCCTCTTGAAGATCAGCTTGCCGCCATCAACGTGGAGCAGGAAAAGTCAGCCATTCTGCTGCGCGCTCAGGCCGAGGCCGCTGATCTGTTGAAGCGGGGCCTGGACGGGTCGGCAGCGGCAGTCTTGCGCCAAGCTCAGGCAGAGATCGATCTCGTCGATCTCAAGGCAAAGTTCGATCGGGAAACCGTCGCGATCGAACGCTATAACGATCAGCTGCGCGACACGATCAACCTGCTCGAAGGCATGGGCACGGTCGGCCAAGGCCTTGGCGCTCTGCTTGGCATTGTCTCTGGCAACACCGCGAGCGTACGCGGCCCGATCGGCCAGCTGCTCAACACAAGCTTCGATACCGGCAAGACCGACAAGTCCGGTGCGAAGATCGCGTCCACCATCGGCGATGAAGTCAGCAAGGTTTTCGGCAAGGGCGGGAAGTTTGGCGAGGGTATGAAGTCTGCCCTTCAGGGCGCGGGCGTCGGCATGGGCACGGCTGAGGCCGTATTCGGCAAGCAGAGCACGGTTCAAAAGCTCGGCTCAGCGATCGGCGGCATGGCGGGCAAGGCGCTCGGCACAGCCATCGCCGGCCCGCTGGGTGGGGCGATCGGCAGCATTGCGGGCGGTCTGCTTGGCAGCGTGGTGGGTGGCCTGTTCACAAAGGCGAAGTGGGGTCGTGTCGACCTGTCGTCTTCGGGCGTGTCCGCAACGAGCGGTAACAGCAGCGCGGCGGAGAAGGCGGCGTTGGCTGCCGGCAAAAGCATCTTTGGCAGTCTGACGAACTTGGCGCAGCAGCTGGGCGGTAGTATCGGCGACTTCGGCAACATCAGCGTTGGCACACGTCACGGCGACTATCGCGTCAACACCGGCGGTACCTCGTTGAAGGTCAAGGGCGGCGCGGTCGACTTCAACGACGACGCAGAGGCCGCCGTTGCCTACGCCATAAAGCAGGCGATCGAGCGGGGCGCGATCACGGGCATCCGCCAGTCGACGAACAACTTGCTCAAAGCCGGCGACGATCTTCAGGCCCAGCTGCAAAAGGCGATGAACTTCGAAGCCGTGTTCACCGACCTGAAGGGCTACACCGATCCCGTCGGCGCGTCTCTGGACGCCGTGAACAAGCAGTTCGGCCAACTGCGGGCGATCTTCAAGGAAGCGGGTGCCAGCGCGGCGGAATATGCCTCGCTCGAGCAGCTGCTGACGATCAAGCGCCAGGAAGCCATGCGCAAGGAAAGCGACGCGCTTGACGATGTCCGCTCGCGCATCGCCGAGGCCCGTGGCGACGACGCGACCGTCAAGGCCATCGATCGGGCCCATGAACTGCGCGATGCCCTCAACGACAACGTGCGCGCCGAACTGAAGCGGCTCTACGCTGTCGAGGACTCCGTCGCGGCTCAGCAGAAGCTTACAGAGGCGCAGCAAGCGGCGACTGCCGCAGCCGATGAACTGCGCAACGCATGGAAGTCGATCGGTACCGATCTGCTCGACGAGATCAACCGCATACGCGGCATTACCGATGCGACCGGCTCGGGCGGCTTCGCGGCCTTGCAGGGCCGGTTCAATGCTGCGGTCGATGCGGCTCGCGGTGGGGATAAGGATGCGGCCGGCAAGCTGGTCGATCTCAGCCAGGCTTTGCTCACCGCCGCCGGCAACACGGCGACCAGCAAACAGGAGCTCGACCGGATCAAGGCGCAGACTGCCGCAAGCCTGGAGGGCGTCTACGGCCTGGTCGGGGCGATGACCGGCGCGCCGGTGACATCCTCGACCGCTTCGACGCTCAGGCTTGCGGCCACGTCCAGCCAGGCCACAAGCGGGGCGTCGGCAGCGAATGACAACTCGGCATTCGAACTGCGCGCCCTGCGCCAGGAGTTGGCGCAGATGCGCGCCGACATGAACAGCGGCCTTGCCGTCAACGCGAACGCGAGCGGGCGTTCGGCAAAGGTACTTGAGACGGCGCTGGACAATGGCGGGGGCGAAGGTCTGGCCGTGAATGGCGTTGCTGCATGAAGATCGTTCGTGATGGTGGCGGCACCACGGATCTTGGTATCACCGAGGCAACGCCAACGATCAGCATAGTCGACTACAGTCGGCGCGAGACAGATGACTTTGGTGTGACGACCGTTGTCGAGCGCAGCTTCGCGCGGCGCATGTCGGTGCGCTGTGCCATGCCGACCGACAGCGTGGATGCAGTACAGCGGCTGCTGGCTGATATCAGGGCGACGCCCGCGCAGTGGGTTGCCGACGATCGCTTTGCCTGGCTGAACTTTCGCGGCTTCTATAAAGACTTCGATCTCGACCTGGCGGTGCCGCCGCTTAGCTATTGCACGCTGACGGTTGAAGGTCTCGCAGCGACAGAGCCTTTTGATGATCCTGGCGACGATCCCGCACCGGATGGATCGTTATCGACGTTGCGGCTGTTGCAGCCAGTTGAAATCGACTCCGCGCAGCTGATCGCAAGCAATGTCCTGCAGGATGACGCACCGGCCTGGTCGGCGCAGACGACCTACCCGCTGGGCGCCCGCGTCATCAGGGCCCCGCTGCATCGCATCTACGAAAGCGCTGCCGCTAACAATGTCGGCCACGACCCCGCGTCGGGATCTGGCCAGTGGACTGACGTGGGTCCGATGAACCGCTGGGCCATGTTCGATCGCGCTCTGGGCTCAGTCACGTCTCGCGCTGGCTCTGTGGTGGTCACGCTGGCAGCGGGTGAGATCGATGCGGTCGCACTGCTGGACGTGAAGGGAACCAGCGTGAGGGTGCAGGCTGCGGATTATGACCGCACGATGGCCCCAAGTGCTGGTGGGATGGCCTTGTTCCTAGATCTTCCGCTCACGGATGAGCAGGTCACGGTTACGCTCATGGGCCCGGGGACCGTGGAGGTTGGCACGCTGCTGATCGGGAATGCTGTTGGGCTTGGTATTACCGAAGCTGCACCATCGGCAGGGATCACCGACTACAGCCGGAAGGAAGTCGACGATTTTGGCGAAGTAACAGTCGTGCAGCGCGCCTGGGCGAAACGTATGGCGGCAAAGGCCCTGATCGATACCGAGGCTGTCGACATGGTCGCGAGCCGCATTGCGGCGGTCCGTGCGCGGCCGGCGCTCTGGATCGGCGGAAGCGATTTCGACACCCTCACGATCTACGGCTTCTTCAAGGAGTTTTCGATCGAGGTTGGTCAGGCCACCAGCAAGCTTTCGCTCTCGATCGAGGGCCTGAGCACTGCCGGCAAGCTTGAGCCTTTGCGCGCGCATGTCGACTGGCCGGACGTCGGCGATCCTGTGGGCACCAAGCCCGCCGACAATGCCGATGTGACGAAGGATGCGCTGCCGCTGGCCTGGCAGCAGGTGACGGGCCGCATGCGCACGCCGGTGGAGGTGGTGGACGATCTGGAAGACGCCACGGGCACCATCGCCGAGGAAATGATGCGCGGCGCCACCTGGCGTGCCGAGAGCGATCAGATCCTCTACATGGCCGATGGCACACCGGTGCGGACTTTCGTTCAGGCCATCGGCGCGAACGTGAACGGCATCCAGCAATTCGTCGCTTTCCTGCAGGAAGTGAATGGGCAGACCGGGACGTCCAAGTTTCTGTTCTCGGCGCGGTCGGACGGCACGATCGTGGGTATCGAAGGGATCGCGGGCGGCGGCTTCAACCAGCTGAGCTTCGCGGCCGAGCGCTTCCTGTTTGTCGACACCAATGGCAACAATCCCATCCAGGCGCTTAGCTACGAGGGCGGCGACTGGGTATTCAACGGCAACATCGCTGCCAAGAAGATCACCTACGAGTCGCTCGTTTCCAAGTTCGGCGGCGACTACAATCTGATCACGCCCAACGGCGGCTACCAGATCATGCCGGGCGGCGTGATTATCCAGTGGGGCCGGTTGCGCCAGACGATCACCGACGAGGCCTCGTTCAGTGTGATCTTTCCCATGCCGTTCCCCAACAACGTCATGACCGTGACCGGCAGCGCCTACATCAGTTCGGCGAGCAACCTGCGCGATCTCTGGATCCAGAACCTGGGCACGCCATCGCTCCAGGGCGCGACCTTCTACGCCCAGTCCTCAACCAAGAATGATCAGTTGATCCAAGGGATCGACTGGCACGCTTTCGGGAACTGACCACCATGCCCACGCCGGTTGATCAGACCAGCTTTGCCGAGCTGGTCGCGCGATTTAGCGCGCAGCTTGAAGAGCTACGCTTCTTCACCAAGCGCATCCTGGTACAGGAGATGACGGGCCCAGGTCCGCACTCGCTGACCGACGAGCTGCATGGCGGCAAGCGCCTGCGGATCGGCAACGGCAGCGCCACTGCCTCGATCGTCATCACCCTGCCGGCGGACGCGCCGGTCGGCACGGTGTTTCTGCCTCGCCAGGTCACCGCCGCGCCGCTCAGGTTCGTCGCGGCTCCTGGTTCGACGCTTTACCACCGGCTTGGGCACAACGGCACTGCCGGGCTGGATGCCGGCGTCGCGCTGACCTGTGAGATCGCGGGCGTGTGGCTGCTGGATGGTGACACGGCGGTGGTCGGCTGATGCTCGCCGTTCACGCCGGCTACTTCCCGGCCCTGGTGGCGACGGTGCGGACGCCTGCGAAGGTGAAGGCTGTCTACATCTCGCCTGGCGGCGCCGGCAATTGGTCGGGCGATGATTGGGCCAATGCCGCGCCGCTGCATACGCTCAACAGCATGATCGCCAAGGCGGCGGCAATCGGCGGCGAGGTACGGTTGCGAGCGGACGCTGGCCCGTACACGCTGCCGCTACAGTTGGCGCTGACGAAGGGCGGCAGCGCCGGTGCGCCGGTCGTCGTGCGTGGCGTCGATGTGAACGGGCTCGCCAAGCCGGCGGTGCTGATCGGCAATCGCGCTCCGAACTGGACTGCCGGCCAGGCGGTTGGCGGTGAGCACCTGTGGTTCAACGCCGGCGCGAGCCATCTCAAGCTCGCCTCTCTCACGTTTCAGGATGCGGGGACCTGCATTCGCCTGCGTCAGGCCAACTCGAACCTGACGTTCGAGGACATCACCGGCAACAACATTCGCCGTTTGATCCAGAACAGCGCCAGTAGCGGCCAGACCGCCAGCATCGATGGCGCGACCTTCCGGCGCTGCAACGGCTACGGCTACTCAAAGCAGTTCATCATCATGCGGTATGATAGTCGCAACCTGCTATTTGAGGACTGTCACGCCGACGCCCAACGCCAGGACGGCGATTTATGGTCTAGTGGTTTCGTGCTCGATGACACTGCGCACGATGTAACGTTTCGGCGCTGCACGTCCGAGAACAACTACCAGGACAATGGCGATAATTACTGGAACGCCGATGGCTTCGCTTGTGAACGCGGAAATTATGGCGTGCTCGCAGAGGATTGTGTTGCCCGAAGCAACACGGACGGGGGCTACGACTTCAAGGGCCAGGTTACGCTGGTGCGCTGCATTGGTGACGGTAACAAACGCAACTTCCGCATGTGGGGCGAAGCCGACCTGATCGATTGCATCGGTCGCAATCCCTGGAAGATCGGGTCGGGCTCGATCGGACAAGTCTTCGCCTACGCCCACAGTCGGGTGCGTGTCCAAGGTGGTACCTGGACACAGAGTACCTCAGCCACCTCGGCACCGTTTCACATCTTCGAGACCGGCTTCATCGCCGTCGACGCCGCCGCGCAGGCTGGCGTCACCAAGGGCGGTGGCGTGCCGATGTTCGATCCCGAAGGCAACCCCGACGCGCTCTATCAGACCTGGGACCATGCCGATGCGACCGCGCCGACGATCACGCAGCTGACCTACCGGGTGCCGGGCGAGGCTAACCCGCGCGTTATACCGGTGACAGCAGCCGGGGCCAGCATTGCCGTCAACGAGAACCAGCCTCAGGCCTTTCTGGTCACGGCCTCGGAGAACGTCACGCTGCAGGTGACCGGCCCTGACGCGGGCAAGTTCGGGATCTCGGGCCGCACGCTACAGATGCGGGCGCAGGACTACGACGTTGCCAACGGTCCTGCGGCCGACGGGTCCAAAATCCTGAAGATCACCCTGCGGGTGATCGACGCCAACGGCAACGTCTCGGCCGCGTACCCGCTGCAAATCGAGATCCTCGACGTCGACGACGCGCCGATCGCCCCGGCTGAGGCCTTTGCCTACCCAGGCGCGGATGGCTGCTGGTTTGGCTTCTCATCCGCCCAATTCTGGGCCGACGTTGCCATGACCATCCCGGCCAACGTCGGCGATCAGGTGGCGGCGATCAGCGACCAGAGCGGCTTCGGGCACCACATGTGGCAGCCTGATCCCGAGCGGCAGGCAACACTGCGCAACGACGGCCTCTACAACTACCTCGACTTGAACGGCGTCAGCCATGTCTACAACCTGGGCCAGCCCGGCGACTTCCGCTTCGCCAACTTCACCGCGATCATGGCGATCCAGAAGGGCAAGGATGCGGGCGACGGCAGCGGTTATGGGCTGTTCTTCGGCCGGCGCGGTCTCTCGACGGATGGCGGCGCGAATACGTCCAACGGCACTTTCTGGTTCGGCGTGCGCGGCGGCGTTTCCGTTACCTACCGTTGCACCGCCCCGAACGGGACATCGAATGGCACTGGCGCCACGCCGGGCAAGTCGGTTGTCCTCTCGTTCCGCACGCTTGATCGCGTCGTGCGGTCCAACGCCGTGCAGATCATTCCCGGCGATGGCAGCACCGGCGCGCCGATCACCAACACCTACCCGCTTGCCAACGAACAGGCGCTGGTTGGCGCGCGCTGGGACGGGACCAGATACACCAACTTCCTCAAAGGCCGCCTCTACGGCTTTGCCGTGCTGAACCAGGATTGCACTGATCCGATCCGCTTCCGCATCGAGCGCCAATTCGGCCAGGCCGGAGGCGTGAGCCTGTGATCTCCATCTTCACCTTCGGAGCCAATTCATGATCCTGCCAATGCTCGCAGACGCGGCGAACAGCCTGGTGGCCCAGGCAGTCCAGGCGGGACCGCCATCGCCGATGCCGCGTGCGTTCAACAACGACACCACGCTGTTCGTCTTCAACCTCTTCGTGATGACCGCGACGACGTTCCTGGGCGCGATGATGATGGGCAAGCAGGCCCGGCGTATCTGGATCCAGCGCCGCTACGATCACCCCAAGGATCCAGTGACGATCTACCGAATGATCCTGCTGCTGGCGGCGACGGGCATCACGCTGCGCTGCGGGGCAGGCGCCATGGTGCTATGGGGCTGGAACCCGGACGATCCGGTCACCACCGCGCGCGTCGTCATGGCGCAGCGTTGGCTCGATCCGATCGCGGTCGCCTGCGGCATGGGCTGGATGGCTCTGGCTATCCTGGGCGAGCCCGGCGTCGAGCATCAACTGCGCAAGGCGCCGCTGCCTGTCGATATGTGGAGCCGCTGGCCAGCGCTCGTGCGCGCCGGTGCCGTGGTCATCCTGAGTTTCACCGCTGCTCTTGCGGCCGTATGCCTGCGGTAAAGGCACTCGCGGTTGTGGGGGCCGTCGCTATGGGCACTGCTGTTGCGCGCGAGCCGGTCGTCTGGTGGATCGT
>NZ_CAXYKL010000106.1:0-7554 GCF_964277725.1 uncultured Novosphingobium sp.
CGACCGTGCCCGCCATCGCCTTCGGGGCGACCTTGGTGAACAAGGCCAGGCTGACCGGAAGGGTGTGGCCGAAGCCGATCGAGTTCAGGATGTGGAACATGACCGGCCAGAACAGGCCGATCTTGCCGTCGCCCCCGGTAGCGGCCGCGATCACTAGGCACAGGGCGCCCGCGACGGTGAAGACGCTGCCGATGATCATCTTGCCCAGTTCGTCCGGCTCGCGACCAGTTCGGGCAGAGTACCATTTCCAGAAGGCGGTGACGGCGACGAGGAGGGTGAAGCTGGTGGTGGCGTCCAATGTCACCATCCAGCTTGTCGGCACGGTATAGCCCGCGAAAGTGAGCTGGAATTTCTCGTCCGCCCAGACCAGGTAGGCGTTGAAGATCTCCTGGTTGACCAGCAGCGCCACTGCCAGCACCGGAATCAGGCACAGCAGTACGATCAGGCGCGGCACTTCGCTGCGCTGCAATTTCTCGCGCGGGGCGGCGGTGCCCTTGGCGGGGCGGTTGTCCTCCGGCAGCCAGGGGCGGGCGTAGAGGTACAACACCAGGCCCCCCACCATGACGATGCCGGCACAACCAAAGCCGTAGTGCCAGCCCAGCTTCTCGCCCAGTGTGCCGGACACGAGCGGAGCGGCGATGACGCTGACTTGTATAGCTATGTAGAACAATTGGAACGCCGTGGCGCGGCGCAAGTCCTTCGGGCCGTAAAGCTCGCCCACCTGGGTCGCGATGTTGCCCTTGAACAGGCCGACACCGACCACCAGCGAGAGAAGCGCGAACAGGAAAGCACCCTCGAACGCCATCAGGAAGTGGCCCAGTGCCATCACGATGCTGCCCGCGATCAAGGTGGCGCGGCGGCCCAGCCAGCGATCCGAGATGATCCCGCCCAGGATCGGCGTCAGGTAGACCAAGGCGGTGTAATCACCGAACAGCGCGGAGGCGAGGGGCTGGCCCTGCATGCCGCCGTACCAGCCGTTCTGAAGCGCCTGCAGCCCGACGACGTTGCCGATATTCTCCGGCAGCAGCAGGTACTTGACCATGTAGAGCACCAGCAGCGTCTGCATGGAATAATACGAGAAACGTTCACACCCCTCTACGAAGGAGAGGAAACCCAGGCCTTTGGGATGGCCCAGAAAGGCCCGGTCGGATTTGTCCCGAATGGGGTCGAGATCGACGGGCGGTGTGGCTTCTGCGGTGGTCATGAACCGGGTGGACCCTTCTTGGAAGAGGAGGGTCTAGGGCGTTGCCATCCCGCTGTCACGATCAAGGCTGTCCCGCTCCTGCGTGACGCGGCGTGGATCGGTAAAAGAGGCGGGGCCAGCAAAAAGGCGGCAGGTCCCGATGAACCTGCCGCCCCGTGCGCCTCCGATACGGGATGGCGCAACGCCGCCCCCGGTGGCAAACTTGTCAGATCACTCTAAAACAGCGGGTAAGTCATGCCGTAGTACCCGTAGACTTGCCGGGCGTAGATTTCGTCCCAAGTGGAATCGCCATCGCTGTACCGTGGCGCGCCTTCCAGCTTGTCCTTTTCCAGATCGACCACGTATCCGCCCTGCTTGGCGTCGTAGGAAAGCAGGTCCCATGGCAGCGGATAATACTCATTGCCGATGCCAAGAATGCCACCGAATTCCATCACCGCATATTCGACCTGGCCGCTCTGCTTGTTGACCATGAAGTTGCGGATGGAGCCCAGACGATCGCCACGCGGATTGTAGACGCGGGTGCCTTCGACTTTGTCGGAGGAAATCAGGCGATCAGTCTCGCCGATGGCGACGGGCTCGGTCATGGAAAACGGCTCCTTGTTGCGAGAAGTCCATGCCAAAGATCAACGCAACAAGGCGGCGGATGGTTGCAGTGCGCGCTCAGGCGGTGGCAGAGACGCGCATCTGTTGATCGAGGAATGCGGAGACATCCCGCAGGTCGACCTGCTTGTCTAGGAAGGCCGCGCCAATGCCTTTCATCAGCACGAAGGGCAGGGTGCCCGCATCCATCTTTTTGTCATGCAGCATATGCCCGACGAGAAGCTTGCCGTCGCAATTCAAGCCGAGCGACGCGAGATCGGCTGGCAGCCCGATCGCCGCGATGTGGCTGGCGACACGCTCCGCTTCCGCCTCGGGCATCAGTCCAGTGCGGGCGGAATAGCGGGCCGCCAGTACCATGCCCATCGCTACCGCTTCACCGTGCAGCATGCGATCCGAAAAGCCGGTTTCCGCCTCTAGGGCGTGGCCGAAGGTATGCCCTAGGTTCAGCAGCGCGCGCGTGCCGCTGCGTTCGAATTCATCCTCGGCGACGATGCGGGCCTTGGCTGCCACGTTATGCGCCACCGCTTCTTCGCGCAGCGTCTGGTCTCCCGCCAGCATGGCCGCGCCGTTTTTCTCACACCAGTCGAAGAAGGCCGCATCGCCCAGCAGGCCATACTTCACCACTTCGGCGTAGCCCGCCAGCAGTTCGCGGCGCGGCAGGGTGGCCAGCAGGTCGAGATCGGCCAGCACCAGCGATGGCTGATGGAACGCGCCGACCAGGTTCTTGCCGGCGGAAGTGTTGATCGCGGTCTTGCCGCCGACGCTGGAATCGACTTGCGCCAGCAACGTGGTGGGGATCTGGATGAAGTGGCAGCCGCGCTTCAGTATCGAGGCGCAAAATCCCGTCAGGTCTCCGATCACGCCGCCGCCCAGCGCGATGATGTGATCGTTGCGCTCCACTTCCAGGGCGAGCAGCCAGTCGACCGTGGCGGCCAGCTCGGCCCAGCTTTTCGTCTGCTCACCCGGAGGCAGGATGCGCCATGCAGGCTCATGCCCAGCATTGCGCAAGGCTTGCTCCACCACGGCGCCCCAGTGTTTATGGACATTGGCATCGGTGATGATGGGAACGACGCGTTTGCGCAGGCGGTCCTGGCAATACTGCGCCAGGTTGGGCAGCAGCCCGTCTCCCACATGAACCTGATAAGGACGGCCAGCGATATCGACAGCGATCAAAGCCATTGCGCGATGCCTTCCAGAACGCGGTGGACGGTTTGGGTATGCGGGCCGCTGGCGCTGATCACGTGTATCGGGGCCAGCGAGTAATGCGGCCGTCGATCTTCGCGCAGGCGATGGAGTATTTCCCGGGGATTGCCGTCACGCAGCAGCGGGCGTTTGTCGGTGCGGGCGGTCCGCTCGACCAGGGTATCGACATCGCTATCCAGCCACACGGTGATCGCGCGGGACAGGATCAGTTCGCGCGTAGCGGCATTGCAGAACGCGCCGCCGCCGGTGGCGATCACGGTGTGCTTCGCGCCTTCGGTCAGCAATCGCGTGATGACGCGGCGTTCGCCATCGCGGAAATAATCTTCCCCGTAAGCGGCGAAAATCTCGGGGACAGTCATCCGGGCGGAACGCTCGATCTCGTCATCGGCATCGACGAACGGCCAGCCCAGCAATCCGGCCACCCGCCGGCCGACGCTGGACTTGCCAACGCCCATCATCCCGACCAGAACGACCGGACGATCGATCCGCCGCGCTAGTTCGGCGATCTGCTGATCGGAAAGTCGGGGCGGCGATGTGTCCATTGCAGCGGCCCCTATAGTTGCGCTAGGTCGGCGCGCAAGCATCCTTGAGGAAGTCTGGTGACGGGTCGCAATGGGCAGCGCGAGATACGGGCGCAGCGCAAGATAAGGCGAGTGGCGATGTTGACGCTGGTAATCCCGGTGGTCGCGCTGCTCGGCTATGCCTGGACCGATGGCGGCCGCCAGCCGGTGCGCGATATCGTTCAGCCGCTGCCGGTGCCAAGGGCCGGCAAATGAGGCGTTCCGTTCTGCTCACCGGCGCGGCCCTCGCGCTGACTTCGGCTTTGGCGCTGGCGCAAGGTGCTCCGGAATCGTTGCTGCCGCCCGGCTTCAACGAACCGGCCAGCGCGCCACCTCCTGCCGCCAAGGCGCGGCCCGCGCCCCGCCCGCAGGCGAGTGCCGCAGCGCCGACATCTACGGCATCGTCAGCCGCTTCGCCTTCAGCCACCGCTACGTCCACGCCCGTGGTGCAGGCTTTGCCGGGCGAAACCATCCCCGGCGGTTCGACGGCAGTTGGCATCGCCGATCCGACGGGAGAGGGCACGCTGAAGCGCTTGCCCTCCCTGGAAGAGCTAGCGCGGATGACGCCTGAGGATTTCCAGGATCTGCTGGGCCTCAAGCCCGATTTCGATATGCCCAACGGCGCGCGTCGTGCGATGACGCAGGTCGGCGTGATCGACACCAGCGAAGGCGGCCTCGATGGGGCCGTGCTGGCGGGACAGAACGGGCGCCTCGTCCGCCTGGCGATCGCCGCCAATCGCGGCGACATGGTTTCGCGCTGGGGACATATTCTGCTGCGCCGCGCGCTGGCATCGCGCCTCGATGCGCCACGCGGAATGAATCCGCAGGAATTTCTGGCGCTGCGCGTCGGACTGCTGCTGCGCATGGGTGAGGTGGAAGCCGCCCGCGCCGTGCTGCAGGACATGGACGCGGGCAACTACACGCCCGACGTCGTTGGCGTGGCACTGGATGTTTATGGCGCGAACGGTGATTTCACCGGCGCTTGCCCGATGCTCGCCACGCAAGGGTCGCTGCGCGACGATGCGCCGTGGAACGTGGCCAAGCAGATTTGCAGCGCATTTCGCGGCAACGGGGCCGCGGCGCTCGCCCAGCTGGAGCGCTACCGCTATCGCGGCACGATGTCGCGCATCGATCTCCTCCTGGCGGAAAAGTATGCCGGGGCGGCGGGACGTTCGCGCAAGGCGGTGACGATCGAGTGGGACGGCGTCGATGATATGACGCCGTGGCGCTATGGCCTTGCCAATGCCGTGGGCCTCAATCCGCCAGAGGCTTTGATGAAGAACGCCGGCCCGCGCTTCGCTCCGTTGACGGCGTTGGCTCCGATGGTGGGGCTGACGCGACGGGCGGCGGCGGCAGACGGCGCGGCAGCCACCGGCGTCCTGTCCAGCGCAGCAATGGTCGACCTCTATGGCCAGCTTTATGCCGAGCCGGATGTCACGGGCGAATGGTCCGATCGCGCGGAGAAATTGCGCGACGCCTACGTGCTGGACGATCCGGCCAGCCGACTCTCCGCGATCCGCTCCTTGTGGGACGGGGTGAAGGATGCGCCCAACGATTATTCGCGCAAGGTGCTAACGGCGTACGCCGCCGCGCGCCTGCCTGCCAGCGAGCAGATGGTGGACAGCGCCGGGCCGCTGATCGCCTCGATGCTGGCGGCGGGGCTGGACGCCAATGCGATGCGTTGGGCAAACGTGGTGAACGCCGGTAGCCAGGGTTGGGGCATGCTGGTTTGCGCTGCGCCTAACAGATCAGACGAAGTGAGCAGTGGCGATATCAGTTCGTTCGTCGATGGCGACGATAGCGATGGCAAGCACCGATCCGGCTTGTTGGTAGCGGGCTTGGCCGGGCTCGGGCGGATCGGGTCTGGCACGGCGGGCAGCTATTCCTCCAGCCTTGGCCTCAACCTGGGCAGCGCCACGCGGTGGAGCCGCACGATTGACGATGCGGCGCGCCAGAACGATGTCGTCACGGTCGCATTGCTCGCCGGGCTGGGAATGCAGGGCACGCAATGGTCGCAAATGACGCCGCGGTATCTCTACCATATCGTCTCGGCGCTGCGGACTGTGGGGCTTGATGCCGAAGCGAGGATGATCGCTGCCGAAGCGGTCGCCCGCGCCTAGGCCCGGAATGGGCGTACCGCGCAAGGAAAAGGCTGCGGTCAGCGCCACGATCGAGCAATTTCTGGCGATGCTCGCGGCCGAGCGCGGCGCGGCGCGCAATACCCTGGAGGCATACCGCCGCGATCTGGTGGCAGCGCAACTTGCGATCGGTGATCCGGCGCTGGCCGAGGCAGACGCCCTGGCCTCCCTCGGCGCGGTTTGGGCAGACCTTGCCCCCGCCAGTCTGGCGCGGCGCTGCTCGGCATTGCGGCAATTCTACGGGTTCCTGGTGGATGAGGGCCTGCGCGACGATGACCCATCGCCAGCCCTGCCATCCACGGTGACCCGGCGACCCCTGCCGCGCCTGTTGAGCCAGGAGGACGTCACCCGCCTCCTCACGCGCGCAGAGGAAGAGGCCGCGTCCGATCGATCAGATGCCGTTCGCCTGCTGTGCCTGCTGGAACTGCTTTACGGATCGGGCTTGCGTGCGAGCGAGCTGGTATCGTTGCTGGTGAATGCGGTGCCGCGCGATGCGCCTTTTCTCCATGTAGCAGGGAAGGGCGGCCAGCAGCGCATGGTGCCCGTCAGCACGCGCGCTCGCCACGCGCTGTCGCGGTGGCTGGCGCTGCGCCGGTCCACTTCGCGACACTTGTTCCCCTCGCATGGCGTGGACGGCCACCTGACGCGTGTGCGATTGTTCCAACTGCTTCGGGCTCTGGCGGCGAGGGCGGACATCGATCCGACGCGCGTTTCGCCCCACGTATTGCGCCATGCCTTCGCCACGCACTTGCTGGAAGGCGGCGCGGATCTGCGGGTCTTGCAGATGCTGCTGGGCCATGCGGACATTTCGACGACGCAAATCTACACCCATGTCGATAGCGCAAGGCTGGTCGAGCTGGTGAATGCCCGACACCCGCTCGCCCGGATGAGCGATCTCTAGCAGGGAACACGAAGCCGGAATCGCGGTTTTGCCGGGAGAGATTGTGGGTAACTTGGGGATCAAAATGAAGACGACACGGCGCAAGCTAGCATTGGGTTCCGCGTTGGCATTGTCCACGGCTGGGCTGCCGGGTTTCGCTGGCGTGGCTGGACCGGCCGGGGCGCAAGCCGTCGATTCGATCAGCGCGTCTGACAAGGCGCAGGGCGCAAAGGCCAATCCCGAGCTGACCGCGGAATTCGGCGGTCGGTTGACCGGCCCTCAGGCGACATATGTGGAATCGGTCGGCAAGACGATCGCGCTGCAATCCGGCCTCAGCAACGCCCGCAGCGATTTTACCGTCACCTTGCTGAACTCCCCCGTGAATAACGCCTTCGCGATCCCGGGCGGCTACATCTACGTCACGCGCCAGCTGACCGCGCTGATGAACAACGAAGCCGAACTCGCCGGTGTTCTCGGCCACGAAGTGGGCCACGTCGCCGCGCGCCACTCGAACAAGCGGCAGAAGGCGGCGCAGCGCAATTCGATCCTGGGCGCGCTGGGCTCTGTGCTCTCGGGCGCGATCCTGGGGGACAGCGGCTTCGGGCGCATCGGCCAGCAGATATTTTCCCAAGGTTCGCAATTACTGACCTTGCGCTTTTCACGCACGCAGGAACTGGAAGCAGACAAGCTGGGGATCACTTACCTGCGTAGAGCGGGTTACGATCCGCGGGCCATGTCCACCGTGCTGGAAAGCCTGGCGCGGCAGAACGCCCTCGAATCGCAACTGCGCGGCAGCACCAGCCAGACACCGGAGTGGGCTTCGACTCACCCCGATCCGGCCTCCCGCGTCCGCGATGCGCTGGTTCAGGCCGGAGCCAACGCCACTGGCACGACCAACCGGGACAAGTTCCTGGCAGGCATAGACGGCCTGACCTACGACGATGATCCGCGCCAGGGCATCGTCGATGG
>NZ_CAXYKL010000107.1:0-8994 GCF_964277725.1 uncultured Novosphingobium sp.
TTCAGTGGCCAGCGCCGGCAGCCCGGGACCACAAGGGCACGAACTCACCGGAGCATCTGCAGGTCAGCAGCGGCTCGCTGCACCTCGATCAGCTTCCGAACTTCGTGGAGCACGTCTTCCTCCCGCAGTCATCCCCGGACCTTCCGACACTAGTCGCTGGATCGACGTCCTCGACCGATTCCCCGAACTCCAACCAGCCCTCAGCGAAGAGGAAGCTCAATCCCATGTTCGTCGAGGCGTTGATGCGATGGCCCACCGGGTTGAGCGGCTTCGAGCGACAGGAAATGGCGTTGATCCTGTGGCAGCTGCGTATGCATTCCTTTCTCTCAGCGCTCTGCTCGGCGTCTGATGACATGCCCGGCGGGGATCAGATGGATCTGTTTGGAGCGGCGGCATGATCGGCTTGCGCCTCCTCTCGCATGGCGGCTCGCCAGCAGGACAGTTCTCGTGTCGGCGGCAGGCCTCAATCTTGGCGAGGTATCTTAGGGACGGGTACTGCAATTCGGGTCTCCTGATCGGTTGGACCCGGTCTCCTATGAGCACACCTCGCCATCGCTCTACGGACGGTTGCGCGCACCAGGATGAACCAGGTCGCGAGCAGCGTTCGCATGCGTGGCGCGGCGTTTCCTCTTGCGGGATTTCTCTCGTCAAGGTGATCCGGGCTGCTGAACATCGTGCAGCCGTTTCGGACCGATCTTTACCGCCGTCAGGATCGCTTGCATGAGCCAGAACACCAGCAGCGCCGTCATGCAGCAGCGCAGCGAGGCAAGGGACTCGCTCGACGACTTCCCGACGCCCCCTTGGGCGACACGCGCGCTCACCGAATGGCTCGCCGATCGCGGGTATCCGCTTCACCTGCAAGACGTGCGCGAGCCGGCGGCGAATCGCGGACACATGGTGAAACCATTGCGCGAGGCGTTCGGCCACGTGATGGCGTCCGACGTCGCGGACTATGGTTTCGGCTTCCCTCAGCGCGATTACCTATTCGGCCTTGATGAGCACATCGACCGCACGGATTGGACGATCACGAACCCGCCGTTCCGCTTGGCCGAGCAATTCATTGCCCGCGCACTGCGCTTAAGCCGGATTGGCGTCGCCATGCTGGTAAGAAACGCCTACTTGGAGAGCGAGGGCAGGGAGCAACTGTACACCGGCACGCCGCCCGCCTTTGTTCTCCAGTTCGCCGAGCGTGTTGTGATGCTTCGCGGTCGCCTTGTGCGCGCGGGTGCCGTGGATCACGCGAACATCGATCCGACCACCGGCAAGCCGCGCAAGGCATCGACTGCGACCGCTTACACGTGGCTGGTCTGGATCAAGGGCGAAACAGACACGCGCTGGCGACGGATCGAGAAGTGCCGACTGCGGCTTGAGCGGGAGGGAGATTACCCGGCATGACCGCCAAGCGTCGCCTCGTACCCCTTACCGAGTTGAAGGAACTCTTCGACTTTCTGCGCCAGGAGGGTTTCGACCCAGCTGCCTGCTCCGTTGACATCCGCGCTGATGGCGTGGCTGTGTCACCCCCGGCCACGACTCCGGGGAACGCCTATGATGCATGGAAGGCGAAGGACAAGAATCGTGACCGGCCTGCACGTAGTCAGTAAGCGCCTGAGCACTGGACGGCGCTGGTTCGTCTACGCCTGGCGGGGCGGCCCCTGTATTCACAAGCAGGACAGCGAGGATAAGCCGGTAATTACGCGCGAAATTCTCGATGCGCAGTACCGGGCCCAGCAGGAAACGATCGGTCGCGCGCCCGAGGATATCGACTGGCTGATCAAGGGTTACGAGGCGAGCCCGAAGTACATCAAGACCAAGCCGTCGACCAAGAAGGACTACCGACTTTGGCTGACGCGCATTTCCGAGCGCTTCGGCGCCACGCCTGTCGACGCCTTCTGCGACTGGCGCATGCGTGGTGACGTGATCGAGTGGCGCGACGCCTGGGCCGCGCAGCCCCGCACCGCCGACAAAGCCATCGTGATGATGGTCACCCTGCTGAACTGGGGCGTAGAGAACGGCAAGCTGGAGCGTCACTTCTGCCACGGCATCGAGTTGCTGCACTCAGTCGATCGCTCCGAACAAATCTGGGAGGATCATCACTGGAAGGCTGTCGAGGCAGTCAAGGACTTCCCACCTCACATCATGACCGCGCTCCGCCTGGCGCGGCTGACCGGATTGCGCCTTGGGGACCTGGTCGCCCTCGAATGGAAGCAGGTGTTCGACAAGCAGATCACGGTCGAGCGGACTCGCAAGCGCGGGGGCAGAGCGGTCATCCCGATCTTTCCAGAGCTGCGGGCGCTCTTGAATGAGATCGGCCGCAAGGATGGCACTGTGCTGCTCAACAGCC
Source organism: uncultured Novosphingobium sp. (assembly GCF_964277725.1). Classification (NCBI taxonomy): domain Bacteria; kingdom Pseudomonadati; phylum Pseudomonadota; class Alphaproteobacteria; order Sphingomonadales; family Sphingomonadaceae; genus Novosphingobium; species uncultured Novosphingobium sp. The sequence continues at coordinate 2,342 of NZ_CAXYKL010000107.1, forward strand.
GGAAGCAGCCTTGGACAGCGAGCGGGCTAGAGACTGTCTGGCAGCGCAAGCAGCCGAAGGACTTCGACCGTACCCTGCATGACCTGCGCGGCACGTTCGTCACCTTCCTAGCGGTGAAGGGATTTACAGACGAGCAGATCGCCAGGAGCGTTGGCTGGACCGCCGAAAAGATTGGCCAGATCAGGGCGCGTTATGTTGACGAGGCCCGCGTTGTAGTGTCCTTGGTCGAACGGCTTTCGTCGTGATTCCGGTTTACACAGCGATGGAAAGTCACGGAAAGCTGCGGGCCGACTGGGCAGTGGTTTACAAGAAAACCGAGCCTTTTCAATCCGACCCAAGAAATCATAATCCGCGTGTCGGGGGTTCGAGTCCCTCCTCCGCTACCAGGCCTTCGATCTTCACATGATCGCAATTGAACGGTACCGGCTTGTCGAATTGTCGAGCGGTGTTGCCGCCAGCGCGCTTTGCGGCGACCAGCGCGTGGTCGGCATCGCGCAAGGGGCTGTCTAGGCTTCCCAAGTGATGGCCAAGAGGCGCTATCCCGATTGACGCGGTGACGCGTGGCATGTCTGGCAGGCGCGCCATCGGTTCGCTGATCGCAGTCAGGATACGGGCCGCCACGCGATCGGGATTACGGATGGTCAGGCACCCGAACTGATCGCCACCCAGCCGTGCTACCGCGCGAATGTCACCAGCTTCCTCAATGCGGGATAGCCGATCGCCCACTTCGGCCAGAACCTTGTCACCCAGCAGGTGGCCGGACCAATCGTTGATCGTATGGAATTGATCGAGATCGATCATGATGAGGTAAAACCCGATCTCCGCATTTTTCAGAGCCTGCATGAAGGCGCGACGGTTGCCCAGGCCCGTCAGATCATCGATGCGGGTAAGCTTGTCGGCTTCGATCTCCACGACGGCCCGCTCTCGCAGCCGCGCTTCCAAGACACTTTGCCGGCGCCCCATCGCGTAAAGCGAGGCGAGTGCGAACAGGACGATCGAAAGGGCAACTTCATCAGCTTTATATTGCTCAAGCCGAGCGAGCCAGTCGTGCAATATATCCGCGACGTCGAAGGAGAGGCACAAGGTAGAGGCGGCAAGCGCGATTAGAAAGGGTGACAACCGCCAAACCCACGCCTTCGCCGCCCCCGTTTTTCGGAGGAACGGCGTCAAATAACGCGGAACCCTGTTTTTCCCCATGATCCATCAGACCAAAGGCGACAATTCTTAACAAAATCTAAAATGGCAGCAGGGAAACTTCCTTAAACGTTGAACAGCCATCGAAGATAATTTGCGCAGGCAGTCTCTGTGGAATTGTCGTGCCCTGATCCTAACCTTCTTTAGTGGTGGAATTGAAGTTTTTCGGGCCTTTCACTTCGCTTTCGCCGAGCTGACCCGTGCCATGATATGCCGCACCGGATTGACCGCCGTGGAATTTCTCCTCGTCTTCCGACGAACCTTTGCCGGTGTGCGGATTGGGATAGGCGCCCCCTTGGCTTTCACTTTGCGAGCGACCATGGGTAGTGGCCGTTCCCACTCCGTCGTCTCGCACGCTTGGCTGGCCTTTACCGCTGGCCTGCAGCGGAGATTTGCCTTTTTCATCTACGCTTTGTTCGTCGTCATCCATGAGCTCGCCTCTCCAGTCGGTGCTTTGCCGCAAGAACTTAATCGCTGAAGAACGACAAACGTTCCGTGCCCGCGGACTTGCGTGGCCACCGTCTCCGCTTCTAAGCGGGTAGCGTAGCCGCGCTTGTCTTTCGGTGTGCCAAGGAGTGATCGCATGAGCCAGACCGTCTATCCCGTCCCGGCCGAATGGGCCGCAAACGCTTTGGTGGACGAGGCCGGCTACCGTGAGATGCACCGCCGATCACTCGACGATCCGGAAGGCTTCTGGGCCGAGCAGGCGAAGCGGATCGATTGGATAACACCCTTCACTCGCGTGAAGGAAACCAGCTTTGACGAGGCGGATTTCGGCATCCGCTGGTTCGGCGATGGTGCGCTTAACTTGTCCGCCAACTGCCTCGACCGGCATCTGGAAGCGCGCGGCGATCAGGTGGCGATCCTGTGGGAGCCGGATAGCCCCGATGAGCCGGAGCGGCGCATCACCTACCGCCAGCTGCACGCCGATGTCTGCCGTTTTGCCAACCTGCTGAAGAGCCGTGGCGTGGGGAAGGGCGATCGGGTCACGATCTATCTGCCGATGGTGCCCGAGGCGGCGGTGGCAATGCTGGCGTGCAGCCGGATCGGTGCGATCCACTCGATCGTGTTCGCCGGCTTCTCACCCGAGGCGCTGGCGGGCCGCATCCAGGATTGCGACAGCCGGATCGTCATCACGGCGGACGAGGGCCTGCGCGGTGGTAGGAAGGTGCCGTTGAAGGCGAACGTCGATGCCGCGCTGAACCACGCGCCGGGCGTGGAAACGGTGGTCGTGTTGAAACGCACGGGCGCTGACGTGGCGATGAGCGATGGTCGCGACATCGACTGGGCAGGCGGCATCGCAGAGCAATCGGCTGAGTGCGAACCGACCGCGATGGGCGCGGAAGATCCGCTGTTTATCCTTTACACCTCCGGCTCCACCGGCAAGCCCAAGGGCGTACTGCACACCACCGGCGGCTATACGGTGTGGGCCGCGATGACGCACGAATACGTCTTCGATTACCGCCCCGGCCAGATTTACTGGTGCGCGGCCGATGTCGGCTGGGTGACCGGGCATACCTATGTCATTTACGGCCCGCTGCTGAACGGCGGCACCACCGTGATGTTCGAAGGCGTACCCAACTTCCCCGATCCGAGCCGCTTCTGGCAAGTGGTGGACAAGTTCGGCGTCGAGATCTTCTACGGCGCGCCCACCGCGCTGCGCGCCTTGATGCGTGAAGGCGATGAATGGGTGGGCAAGACCAGCCGCAAGTCGCTGCGCCTGCTTGGCTCAGTCGGCGAACCGATCAACCCCGAGGCGTGGGAGTGGTACTACCGCGTGGTCGGCGAGGAGCGTTGCCCGATCGTCGACACCTGGTGGCAGACCGAAACCGGCGGCGCGACGATCACGCCATTGCCGGGCGCAACGCCGATGAAGCCCGGCTCTGCCAGCTGGCCGATGTTCGGGGTGAAGCCACTGCTGCTGGATGCAGATGGCAAGGTCCTGGAGGGCGCGGCGGAGGGCAGCCTTGTCATAGCCGATTCATGGCCTGGACAGATGCGCACGGTCTGGGGCGATCATGACCGGTTCTTCCAGACCTATTTCACCACCTACAAGGGCTATTACTTCACCGGCGACGGCTGCCGCCGGGACGCGGACGGGTATTACTGGATCACCGGCCGTATCGATGATGTGATCAACGTTTCGGGCCATCGCATGGGTACGGCCGAGATCGAAAGCGCGCTCGTCGCCCACAGCAAGGTGGCCGAAGCGGCAGTGGTCGGCATGCCGCATCCGGTGAAGGGGCAGGGCATCTACGCCTATGTCACCACGAATGCCGAGGTGGAGCCCGACGATGCCCTGCGTGCCGAGCTGGTGAAGTGGGTGCGCACCGAGATCGGCCCGATCGCCACGCCAGACGTGATCCAGTTCGCACCGGCCCTGCCCAAGACGCGTTCGGGCAAGATCATGCGTCGCATCCTGCGCAAGATTGCGGAGAACGACACCGGCAACCTGGGCGACACTTCCACATTGGCGGACCCCAGCGTGGTCGATCACCTGCTCGCCAATCGTCCGGCAACCGCGGAGGCCTGATAGCCCTAGCGTTCCAAGATGCGGTCGGTCAGGGGTTCACGCCCCTGCCAGCCGCGTCGCTCCAGTTCCGGCGTATCGGAGGGCTGGGCGGGATAGCCCAGGCATAGCACGGCGATCAGTGACCAATGGCGCGGAACGTCCAGCATCCTTCTGACGACCTGAGGGTCCAGGATCGACACCCAGCCCAGGCCGATCCCGCGAAGGCACGCCGCCAGCCACAGCGTCTGGATCGCGGCGACGCAGGAATAGCGCCGCATTTCGGGCATGGTGCCGACGCCCAGCCCATGGCCGGTCTGTGTTTCCTCGTCACAGAATACCGCAAGTACCTCCGGCGCTTCGGCAATGCCGTGCAGCTTCAGCGACCGGTAGAGCGCCTCGCGCTCTTGCCCCTCGTAGCGCTGCGCGGCCCTGGCGTTCTCGGCATCGACATGCGCCGCCAGCTCCTCTCGCAGGCCGGGTGAGCGCAGCCGTACCCAGCGCCAGGGCTGCGAATGGCCGACCGAGGGCGCCAGCGAGGCGAGGGCCAGCACGTCCTGCATGTCCGCCTCGGCGATGGGCGTCGTGGCAAAGTGCCTGACATCGCGCCGCCAGCGTAGCAATGTCTCGAAGTCGGCGGCGAAGCCGTCGTCGAAGGGCGGCATCTCAGACCCTGCGCATCAGATAGACGTCCATGATCCAGCCGTGCCTCTGCCGCAATTCGGCACGCAGCGCGGCGATGCGCGGCCCGGCTTCGGACAACGGACCATGCTCCAGCGCCTGATGCGCCATGCCAAGGTAGGCACCCCACCAGATCGAGACGCCCTGCGGCGCGATCGCTTCGAAGGCGCAGCCGCTGTCCAGCATCACTACCACCGTATCGACGCCCTGGGGCCAGCCATGATCGCGCAAGGCGCGCGCCGTGGTGATCGTGACGGCACCTGCCAGCGGGTTCAGCGGGATCGCGTGCGCAGCGGTCAATGCCTGGATGCTGGTGATTCCCGGCACCACTCGCACGGCCATCGCCATGCCGCCCGCCAGCAGCCTCTGGGCGATGCGCAAGGTGCTGTCGTACAGCGAGGGGTCACCCCAGACGAGCAGCGCCAATTGCCCGCCTTGCGGCAGGTGCGCGGCGATCTGGTCTCGCCAGGCGGCGGCGATCGCGTCATGCCAGTCCTGCACCGCCTGCACATAATCTCCGGAGGCATCGCGCACCGGCATGTCGAACTCCACGACGCGGACTGGGCGGCTGAGGACGGCTGCGCATATGGTGCGACGCAAGTCGATAAGGTCGGACTTGGCGCTGCCCTTGCGGGGCAGCAGGATCAGGTCCGCCTCGTTCATCGTGCGCACCGCTTCGGCGGTGAGGTGATCGGGGTTGCCGGTGCCGATGCCGATCAGATGCAGCGCGATCATTCCTGGGCCGCTTCCGCGATCATGTGAAAGAACGAGCCGGTGACATGCCCCTGCCGCGATCCCGTCTCCGCCACGACATCGCCGTTGGCGTCCGTGACCTCGGCCAGCGGATCGCCGCTCTGCTTTAGGATGGTTGAGTAATGGAATTCATGCCCGCGCAGGCGCGTGCCCGCCGGGATCGTGCCGATCGAGCCGTGCAGCCGCGCCAGCCGATATCCCAGGTGCATCCTGCGCTGGGCGTAGCTGGTCTCCAACCCAAGCAAGCCCGCCATGCGATGCCGCTCTCCTTGTTTGTCGACCAGCGCATCGCCCAGCACCATATAGCCGCCGCACTCGCCGTGTACCGGACCGCGCTGGGCATGGCGGCGCAGGCCGTCCAGGAAGTGTTCCGCCGCCGCGATGCGCCCGGCATGAAGCTCCGGATAACCGCCGGGCAGCCAGACCATATCAGCCGAGGGATCGGGCGCTTCGTCCGCCAGCGGGGAAAAGGGCATCAACTGCGCCCCGGCATCGCGCCAGCCCGCCAGCAGGTGAGGGTAGAGGAACGAGAACGCCGCATCCTGCGCGATGGCGAGCCGCTGCGCCGGCGGGTCCGGCAATCGCCCATCCGCGCCAGGCACGAATGTAGAGCGCGCTGCCGCCTGGATCGCCGCCAGATCGACATGCGCGCTCAAGAACGCGGCATAGCCTTCCACCGCGCGCTCGAGGTCGGGGTGTTCCACTGCCTGGACGAGGCCGAGATGCCGTTCGGGCAATACCAGATCGCCACGGCGAGGTAAAACGCCCAGCATGGGCATTCCGATCGCGTCCATGCCCCTGCGCAGTAGCGCTTCGTGGCGCGGACTGGCCACGCGGTTCAGGATCACCCCGGCGAACGGAAGGTCAGGATCGAAGCTGCGAAAGCCTAGCGCCGTCGCCGCTGCGGACTGCGCCTGACCCGAGGCGTCCAGCACCAGGATCACCGGCCAGCCCATCCGCCGCGCCGTCTCCGCGCTGGCGCCGATGCCGCTTTCTCCGGGACGGGCAACACCGTCGAACAGTCCCATCGATCCTTCGGCGACGATCATGTCCGCCCCCACCGCCTGCGCCGCGATGGCGTCGAGCAAGCCGGAACCCATGGCCCAGCTATCGAGATTGAAGGACGGCCTGCCGCTCGCCGCGCGATGGAAAGCGGGGTCGATATAGTCCGGTCCGCTCTTGAAGGGCTGAACGGTAAGGCCAGCATGGGTCAGGGCGCGCAGCAGGCCGAGCATGACCGTGGTCTTGCCCGTGCCGGATGCGGGTGCGGCGATCATCAAGCCGGGAACGCTCATTCCGATACTCCCGCGAAAGGTGAACTGGCATCCTGCGGGCGAAAGCGCCGGTCGTAGCCGGGGGCGTAGAGGCTGCTCTCGGCGAAATGCTCGGCCCCCAGCACCGGGCCGACGAGGATCAGCGCCGTGCGTTCCATGCTGCCGGCGATGGCTGTTTCGATAGTGCCCAGCGTGGCGCGGACTACGCGCTCGTCCGGCCAGCTGGCGCGCCACACCACGGC
>NZ_CAXYKL010000108.1:0-18872 GCF_964277725.1 uncultured Novosphingobium sp.
TGCCTGATCTCGGGGAAGCGGCGTCCTTCGGCGATGATGAGGCTGAACAAGCTGATCGCATCGGGCGTCAGCAGTTTTCGGGCCAACCGGACGCAATGATCTCGCAGCCCTTCGATGGTGAACTCATGACTGTCGAGCGGATCGCCCATGCTGGCGGCGAAACGCTCCACCAATCCATCGACCACGGCGGCGAACAGTTCTTCCTTCGATGTAAAGTGAGACCAGAGCGTGGCCTTCGATCCGCCGAGTTCGTCAGAGATCGCGGTCATGCTGGTGGCCGCGTAGCCCCGCTCCAGGAAGGAGCGCGTGGCAATCTCCACGATCGCCGTACGGCGATGCAGGCGGTTCATCTCGCGCTTCGTCAGGGCTATTTTCATACCGTACGGGGAAGTACACTTTTTGTTTGACACCGGCAAGCCGGAGGAGGATGGGCGCGATCGTGATGCGCAGAAATTTTGGAAATCGAATCAGGGCCGGAAGCAGTCTGGCGCTGACTTTGGCCCTTGCCGCGTGCGGCGTGCCCAACCTGGGCGATCGCCCGCAGATCCGGCCCCCGGCGCAGTTGGAAAGTGCTCGCTCGCTGGCTTCGACTCAAGGCGGGATGACGACCGCGTGGCCTCAGGAAAACTGGTGGGAAGCTTATGGCGACCCCACTTTGAATGCGCTGGTAGCGGAAGGCCTGGCCAATTCCCCCTCCGTAGCGGCGGCGGCGGCGCGTGTTCGCCAAGCCACCGGGGCGACGCAGGTCGCAGGTGCGGATGGGCTGCCGCAGATCAATGGCGAGGGGCAAGCCGGCTGGACCAAGCAGAGCTATAACAACGGCTTCCCACGCGAATTCCTGCCGCAGGGCTGGAAGCAGACAGGACAGCTGGCCCTGACGGGTGATTTCGACCTCGATCTGTGGGGCCGCCGTCGCAAGCAACTGGCGGCAGCGACGTCTGAGGAATACGCCGTCCGAACCGACGCCGACCAGGCACGGCTGTTGCTGGCTAGCAATATCGTCTCCTCCTATTTCGACCTTGCGCGCCTGCTGGAGCGGGATACGTCGCTGTCGACCGCGGTCGCCTCGCGTGAGAGCTTGGGCGGTCTGATCCGCCGCCGGTCCGAACAGGGCCTGGAAAATCAGACGCCCGTGCGGCAAACTGCGGCAGAGACGTCTCGCGCGCGTGTCTCGTTGTCCGCCAATCGCGAGCAGATCGCCGCCCGCCGGCATGCGCTGGCGGCGCTGCTCGGGGCCGGACCGGACCGGGGGCTGGATATCAAACCCGCCGTCCTGGGCACGATCCAGGAAACGGCTTTGTCCCCCGATGCAGGCATCGCGCTCGCGGGTCGTCGGCCAGATATCGTCGCAGCACGCCTTCGGGCGGAAGCTGCGGGCAAGCGCCTCGACATCGCCAAGACCGCGTACCTGCCGGACATTTCCTTGCGCGGCCTGATCGGCCTGACCTCGCTGGGCTTTTCGAACCTGTTCAAGTCGGGCTCCGACTACGGCACCGGCGCAGCGGCCTTCAGCTTGCCGATCTTCGATGGCGGGCGCTTGCGCGGCCAATACCGCCAGAGCCGGGGCGCATTCGACCTTGCCGTGGCGGATTACAACGAGACAGTCGTCACCGCGCTGCGCGAAGTGGCGGACGCGCTTGCCTCCCGCGAGGCGGCCAAGACGCAGGAGCAGGATGCGCGACAGGCGCGGCGTGATGCCGATGCGGCGTTCAGCCTGGCCTCGCAGCGCTACAACGCCGGTTTGTCCAACTACATCGACGTCTTGAGCGCGCAGCAAGTGGCGCTGGAGGCGCGAGAGGCGGCGATCGACGCACATTTCCGCACGCTGGCCACCGAGATTGCGCTGAAACGGGCGCTGGGCGGCGGCTTTGCCGAGAATTCGAACGAAAAGGTTTCGAGCAATGACTGACATGGCGCAGGATCTCGCCACGGACGACCGCCATCGTGAGGGGCAGGGGGCGCATGACGCCGCGGCTGACAGCCCGCGCGACAGTGCCGGCACGCAGCCTGCTCAGGCAGATGAGAGCCCGACCAGTGTGGTCGATAAATCCAAGCGCAAGCCGCTGATCATCGGCGTCATCATCGTCGTGCTGGTGGTTGCGCTGCTGTATTTCCTGTATGCCACCTTCATCGGCAGTCGCTCGGTTTCGACCGACAACGCCTATGTCGCCGGAGAGAACGCGCAGATCACGCCGCTGACGGAAGGGCAGGTCGCCGAAGTCGCCGTGGTCAACACGCAGCCGGTGCGTCGGGGCCAGCTTTTGATGCGGCTGGATGATGCCGATCAGCAGATCGCCGTGACAGAGGCCGAGGCGATGCTGGCGGCAGCGCAGCGGGCTTATACCGAATCGCGAGCGCAAGGCTCTGCGGCGGGTGCTTCGGCTGACGCGAAATCAGCCGCAATTCCCGAGGCGCAGGCCCGCCTGGCCACGGCCCGCGCCAATCTTGACAAGGCGCAGACCGACTTTCGCCGTCGCGCCAATCTGGAAGGCAGCGGTGCCGTATCCGGCGAGGAACTGACCAGCGCGCGCAATGCCCTGGCTGCGGCTCAGGCGGCGGTCGGCGAAGCGCAGGCCAGCGTCAACCAGGCGCGGGCCGATGCCGCCAGCGCGCGTCAGCAGGAAGTGGCCAGCCGTGCCGCCACGGCCGGTGTGGGCGTGAACGAGGCGCCGGAAGTGCGCCGCGCGATGGCCCGCCTCAACAACGCCCGCCTGGCCCTGCAGCGCACCGTGATCCGTGCGCCGATCGATGGCGTCATCGCCCAGCGCATGGTGCAGGTGGGACAGCGCGTGACCAACAGCACTGTCGCCATGATCGTCGTTCCGGTCGACCAGCTCTATGTCGATGCGAACTTCAAGGAGACGCAGCTGGGCAAGGTGCGCCCGGGCCAGCCGGCGGAAGTCATCTCGGATTTCTACGGCGATGACGTGGTCTATCACGGCAAGGTCGTCGGGTTCTCCGGCGGGACCGGCGCCGCTTTCGCCTTGATTCCGGCGCAGAACGCCACGGGCAATTGGATCAAGGTTGTCCAGCGCCTGCCGGTGCGCATCCAGCTCGACCCCAAGGAACTGCGGGAACATCCGCTGCGGGTCGGCTTGTCGATGGAAGCGAAGATCGACCTGACGGGCGGCCGCGACTGATGCTCTTTAACCGCCTCTTCACGCCGACGGAGCCGCCCCGCCAGCTTCACGGCGTGCGGCTGGTGCTGGCCGGGATCGCTTTGGCGGCCTGCAACTTCGTCGTCCTGCTCGACATGACGATCGCCAACGTCGCGGTGCCGCATATCGCGGGCGGCTTGGCGGTCTCGATCTCGACCGGCACGTGGGTGATCACGTCCTATGCGGTGGCAGAAGCGATCTGCGTGCCGCTGACGGGCTGGCTCTCCCAACGGTTTGGCGCAATGCGCTGCTTCGTCACCTCTCTGATCGGGTTCGGCATATTCTCGATGCTGTGCGGCCTGTCGCAGACGCTGCCGATGCTGGTGGTGTTCCGCATCGGACAGGGATTGTTCGGCGGTCCGATCATGCCGCTTACCCAGACGCTGCTGCTGCGCATCTTCCCCAAGGAATTGCACCCCAAGGCGATGGCCTTGTGGGCGTTGACCGTCGTGGTCGCGCCGATCATCGGTCCGATCATGGGTGGCTGGATCAGCGATAACTGGTCGTGGCACTGGATCTTCTTCATCAATGTGCCGATCATCGTGGTGATCCTGTTCGCCATCTTCACGCTGTTGCAGGCGGTGGAGACGACGCGCCAGAAGCGGCCTATCGATGGGGTCGGGCTGGGGCTGCTGATCATCTGGGTTGGCGCGCTTCAAGTCATGCTGGACAAGGGGCGTGAAGAGGATTGGTTCGCCTCACCCTTCATCATCGGCTGCGCCGTGGTCTCGGCGGTCTTCTTCGCGTTCTTCGTGATCTGGGAATTGACCGAGGATGATCCGATCGTCGACATCAAGGTGTTTCGCCACGCCGGCTTTACCACTGCGACGCTATCGTTGGTCCTGGCGTTCAGCACCTATTTCTCGTCCATCGTGGTCATCCCGCAGTGGTTGCAGACTTCATTAAACTACACCGCCACAGATGCCGGCCTGGTCATGGCTTTCAGCGGCGTGCTGGCTCTGGCGGTGACGCCGTTCGTACCGGCCTTGATGAAGCGCTTTGATCCCCGGTTGCTGGTGTTCGTGGGGATCGGCTGGATCGGGGTGATCGCCCTGATGCGCGCGTTCACCTGGTCGGCCGGGGCGACTTTCTGGACGTTTGCGACCCCGCAATTGCTGCAAGGTGCGGGCGTGGCGTTGTTCATGGTCCCGCTGACCACGATCAGCTTGGGTTCGGTATTGCCGCGTGAAACCGCGTCCGCTGCGGGTATCGCCAACTTCGGGCGGACGTTGGGCGGTGCGATCGCCACGGCGGTGGTGACGACGTACTGGACCAACCAGGCGCGGTCAGACGCGGCGCAGATGGCAGGATCGCTGAATGGCGCGCCGGAATTGATAACCAAGCTGCAGGGCCGGGGCTTTTCGACCGAGCAAGCGCGCGGCGTGCTGGATCAAACCGTGATGCAGCAAGCCACGGCAGTGGGAACCACCCACTTGTTCATGGTGGCCTTCGTGCTGTTCGTATTCGCCGCGTCGGCCATCTGGCTGGCTCCGCGTCCACCCAGGAACATAAAGCCGGCCGCCGGACATTGAGGCGTCAGGTCCGCGGCACGGTAAATCCAAAGCGCGTGAACACCGCGCGGCCCTCTGGCGAGAGCAGGAACGCGCGCAGTCCCGCTGCGTCCTTGCTGCGCGAAGCGGAAAGCTGCGCAATCGGATAGAGGATCGCCGCGTGGCTGCTTTCCGGGAAGGTCGCCACCACGCGGACTTTGGATTCCACCCTGGCGTCCGTTGCGTAGACGATGCCGAGCGGCGCTTCTCCATGCGCGACGAGTGACAACGCGGCGCGCACGTTGTCCCCCGCAGCGATGCGGTTGGAGACGTCCTGCCAGACGCCCATTGTTTCCAGCGCCTGCTTGGCATAGCGGCCCGCCGGAACGCCGGACGGATCGGCCAGCGCCAGCCGTCCGCCGCCCAGCGCGCGGGCCAGCGGAAAGCCCGGCGTGATCTGCAGCGCCAGCTTGCTCGATGCCGGCGCGATCAGGACCAGGCGGTTGCCCAGCAACGTGGCGCGGGTGGCCTTATCGATCTTGTTGCGCGCCGCCAGCTGATCCATCCATTCTTCATCGGCGGAGATGAACAGGTCCGCCGGTGCGTCGGTCTCCACCTGCCGGGCAAGCGCCGAACTGGCGGCGAAGGAGAGGACCGGCCGCGGATGCCCTTTCGCGGCCCAGGCATCGGCGGTCGCCTCCATCGCCTCTTGCAAGCTGGCGGCGGCCAGGACGACGGGTGCCTTCGTGTCGGTATCGGACGCAGGCGTCTGTCGCAGCAGCCATAGGCCGGCCCCGAACAAAGCGATGACGGCGACGATAAGGATAAGAGTGCGGCGCAAGCGAGGGGATCTCCAAAATCGATATCTTGCGGTATATAGTATGTGGTCTGTGAGGGAAGAGCGTTTGCGGGTGAGCGCGACCCGGCTATCGCGGTGCCATGTCAGACTTCCGCCTCTCGTCCCCCGCCGTCGCGCGCAATCGCGATCCTATCCTCGCCATCCTGCGCGATGTCCTGCCGGATCGGGGCGAAGTGCTGGAAATCGCCAGCGGCACGGGCGAGCAGGTGGCCTACTTCGCAGCCCAACTGCCGGGACTGGACTGGCAACCGACCGACCCCTCCGACGACGCGCTCACGTCTATCACCGCGTGGCGTGATACGGGCTGCTGGCCGAACCTGCTGCCGCCGGTGCGCCTCGATGCTGAAGAAGATGTCTGGCCGGTCGATCATGCGGCGGCGATCGTGTGCATCAACATGATCCATATCAGCCCATGGGAAGCGACACAGGGGCTGATGCGTGGCGCGGAGCGGCTGCTGCCATCAGGCGCGCCGATGGTGCTGTATGGTCCTTATCACCAGGCCGGAGTGCCGCTTGCGCCCAGCAATGCCGCGTTCGATGCCAGTTTGAAGGCGCGCGATCCTCGCTGGGGATTGCGTGATCTGGAAACGGTGCTGGCGCTGGCCCGGGCGCACGGCTTGCGGTGCGAGGAGGTAACGGCGATGCCCGCCAACAATCTCACGGTCGTGTTGCGGCGGGATTGAAGCTGCGGTTCGTCAGCCGGGGCAGGACCAGAAACTGGAACAGGCCCCGCGCCAGATAGAACACGCTGAAAGCCAGCCACAGACCGGCGTTGCCCAGCGGGTGGGCCAACGCCAGCAGCGCCACGTACAGGATCATTGCGGCGATCATCGTGCCCAGCATCGCCCGCGTCCACCCGGCCCCCACGAACACGCCATCAAACACGAACGAGGCAAAGCCGGCGAGCGGAAGCACGGCCAACCACAGACTGTCCCGCGCGGCAGCGTCGATGACTGCGGGATCGGTGCTGAATAGTCCGGTCAGCGGCGCGCCTGCGGTCAACCCGATCAGGGACAGCGCCACTGCGGCGGCGCCCCCGGCGATCATCGCGGCGCGCAGCACGGCCCGAAACCGGGCGCGATCCTGAGCCCCAACGGATTCGGCGCAAAGGACTTGCGCGGCGCTTTCAAACCCGTCGAGAATCAGCGTGCCCAGCATGAACAACTGGAACAGGATGCCATTGGCCGCGAGGATGACCGGCCCCTGTTGCGCTCCGCCGCGTGCCAGCAAGAGCAGCGCCACCGTCAGCAGCGCGGTGCGCAGGAACAAGTCACGGTTGATGGCGAACAGCGGCCGCAGCGCCGCACCGCTCCATGTCAGGCGGTGGCGCGCAGCGTTGATCGCCTGCCGGGCTTCTGGCTGGCGAAACACCAGCGCTGCCAGCAGCGCGCATTTCAGTGTTTCGGACAGGAAAGTGGCAGCGGCCACCCCGCTGATGCCGAGCCCGAAAGCGAGCACCAGCGCCAGGTCCAGCGCGATGTGGGCGATGTTGGCGCTGACCTCCACCATCAGCACGGCGCGTACGCGCCGCCGCCCGATCATCCAGCCGACCAGCACGCAATTGGCCAGCCAGATCGGGCCTGACCAATATCGGATCGCCACATAGTCGGCGGCGCCCTGGCGTAGCGCTCCCTTGGCCTCCAGCAGATCGAGGCCGATGGGCACGATTAACGGCATCGCCGCCAGCAGCAGCAGCCCGATCGCCAGCGAGACGCCCAGCGCCCGCGCGAGCGTTCCGGCCTGTAATTGCGCATCGCCGCGCCCGCTGGCCTGCGCGATCAGGGCGATAGTGCCGCTGCGCAGGAAGTTGAAGGCGTTCAGCAGGCCGAACATCAGCTTTGCGCCCAGTTCCACAGAGCCTTGCGCGGAGGCATCGCCGAGACGGCCGATCGTCCACATGTCAGCCAGGCCGAACAGGGCGGTGGCGATATTGGTGAGCATCGCGGGCAGGGCGATGGCCCAGACCAGCCGCATCGGGGATGTTCGAAGATCGCTCACGACGCAGGCGACTGCAGCGCCGCCCAGGGTTCGTCAACCGATGACGGTGGTTTCCCCGCTTTCGCCACCGCAAATCTGCGCTTGCAAGCGGGCAATATCCTCCGGGTGGGCCAGCCCGGTGCCGGGGGAGAGCACCGCTGCAGATCCCGCCGCCATGGCCAGGCAAAATGCCTCGTGGACGCTCTGCCCGGTGGTCAGTGCGAAGATCATCGCCGCCACGAAGCTGTCTCCTGCACCTACCGCGCTTTTGGCCTCGATCTTGGGTGCGGGAAGAAAGGTCACACCGCTTTCCTGCGCCAGAACGGCTCCCAGATGGCCCAGCGTCACGGCCATGAATTGCGCCTTGCCCGCGCGAACGATGGCCAGAGCCTCGCGCCCGATATCGTCGATCGTCTCCAATGGCCGTCCGACCAAGGCGGCCAATTCGCCTTGGCTGGGCTTGGCGAGGAAGATGCCGCCTGCCGCCAGCGCGGCTTGCAGCGGCTCGCCGGAGGTGTCGATGACCACGTGCGTATGACGCTGGCGGGCGATCGCAGCCACTTGCGCGTAGAAATCCACCGGCACGCCCTGCGGTAGCGACCCGGACAGGACCAGCGCGTCGAGCGGCAGGGCTTCGGAGATGGCGTCCAGGCAGGCTTGCCATTCCGCCTCGGCCACGATCGGCCCGGACGGCGTGAAGCGATATTCCTTGCCGGTGCCCAGTTCATGCACGGCAGAGGCGATTCGGGTATCGCCTGCGATGGGGATGCGGCAGCAGCCCAGATCATGATCGGCCAGCAGCCCGTCCAGCGTCGGGCCGGTCGCGCCGCCGGAGAGGTAGAAATTTAGCGCTTCGCCGCCCAGCCGCTGGAACACCCGCGCCACATTGATGCCGCCGCCGCCGGGGGCATATTGCTCGTTGCGCGTGCGCATCTTGTGGGTGTGCTGCATGCGATCAATGTCATACGAGACGTCGATCGTCGGGTTCATGGTCAGCGTGGCGATGCGGGGCATGGGCGAGGCGCGTCCTCTTCAGGCGTGACTGGTCTTCAGGCGGGACTGGGCAGCCGGGCGACCTGACTCCTAACGAGCGCGACGGCGGGAGGATGCATTATTCGCCGCGTATCGTCCCGACACGTCGTCAGCCGAGGCTGGGCACCGCCGAATGCCCCATCTTTTCCAGATAGCGCAGGGCCTCCGGCCCCGGTTGCGGGCGACCGAACAGATAACCCTGGCCCTGCATGCAGCCTTCATCGCGCAAGTAATCGCGCACGGTCTCGCGCTCGATCCCCTCCGCCGTGACGGTCAGGCCCAGGCTTTTGCCCAGACCGATCACCGCCCGGATCACCGCGCGTGAATTGGTCTCTCCCTCCAGATTGAGGATGAAGGACTTGTCCAGCTTGATCTTGGTGAACGGAAAGTTGAGCAGGTATCCAAGGGACGAGTATCCGGTACCGAAGTCATCCAGCGAGATGCCGATGCCAAACGCGCGCAAGTTGCGGATGATGGCGGACGGACGGGGGCCTTTTTCCATCAGCACGGCCTCGGTGATCTCCAGTTCCAGCCGCCCTGGCGCGAGACCCGATGCCGTCAACGCCGCGATAACGGTGCTGGTAAGGTTGCCGTTCCGGAACTGCAGCGGAGAGACGTTGACGGAAAGCTGGATGTGGTCCGGCCATTTCCGCGCTTCGGCGCAGGCGGCGTTGAGGACGAAGCGGCCGACGGTATCGATCAGGCCCATTTCCTCGGCCAGCGGGATGAACACGTCGGGCGAGACGGGCCCGCGCACCGGATGGCGCCAGCGCAGCAATGCCTCGAAACCCTGAACCTCGCCCGTCGCCAGCGCGACCAATGGCTGGTAGTGAACTTCAAGCTGGTTCTTTCGCAAAGCCTCTCGAAAGTCGATTTCCAGCCGGGTCTTTTCCTGCGCAGCCGCGTCCAGATCGCTTTCGAAGCAGCGACAGGTGCCGCGGCTCTCCCCCTTCGCGGCATAGAGCGCCAGATCGGCATAGCGCAGCAAGGTTTCCGGGTCCGAGCTGTGATGCGGAGACGATGCGAAGCCGATCGTGGCGCCGATGTGCAGCACATTGCCATCGACATGGAAGGGCTGGGACAACGTGGTGATGATCGAGCGGGAAACGATCTCGACCTGCGCGCGGCTGGACTTGCTGAAGATGATGGCGAACTCGTCTCCGCCGACCCGGCACAGCAGCGCGTCGGTTGGCACCAGCGAGCGCATCCGGCGTGCTGCCTCGGTCAGCAACACGTCGCCCAGGTGATGGCCGTAAGTATCGTTCACCGCCTTGAAGTGGTCGAGGTCGACCAACGCCATCGTCACGCTATCCGTGGATGGGGCATTTTGCAGCACTTGGCGCAAATGCGCACGGCAATGGGCGCGATTGGCGAGGCCCGTTAGTTCATCATGGCGCGCCATGTGCTTCATGCGCTGCTCGATGCGCCGCCGCTCGGTAATGTCGAAGATCGAGACGATCGTGGCGGAATAGCCTTCCAGCTGGGAGAGCCGGGTATAGATCATCGCTTCGCTGATGGTGCCGTCGCGGTGCCGCACTTGCCAGACCTGGCGGTCGTCGCTGGAATCCTGGGCCAGTAGTTGCTCGGCGCGCGCCCAGGTCTTCTCGGGGAAAAGGGCGCTAGCGCAAAGGCCTTCCAGATCAGCGGCCGGATAGCCGAAGTAATCGACCGCGGCAGGATTGGCAGATCGAATGCAACCGCTTTCGATATCGTAGACCATCATCGCGATGGGGTTGCGTTCGAACAGCAGGCGGAAGGCCTCCTCGCTCTGGCGCATGTCGGTGATGTCGATCCGCAGGCCGATGTTGCCACCATCGGAAGTGCGGCGCTCTTCGATCAGGATGCGCCGGCCATTGGCAAGCCGCTGTTCGTGGCGGGAGGATGGAGCGGCCAGGCGCGCCATCCGCTCTGCCAGCCATTCCTCCTCGCGTCCGATCGCCTCGGGATAGTCGCCCCGCTCCACGCCCTCGCGCAGCGTATCGGCGAAACGCACGCCTGGGGCCAGGAGATCGGCGGAGACGGCGTAGATCTGGGCGTACTGCTGGTTCCACAGGATGTACCGCCCCTCGGCATCCAGGAACACCACGCCCTCGGGCAGCAGATCGATCGCCTCGCGCAGCCAGCGCTCGGCACGATGCGCCGCGCCCATCGCCTCCTCCAGCGATTGCAGGCTCTCGACAGCCACGGCGCCCGCCATGGAATCTTGGCCGAAGTCCAGTTTCATCGACGCCCCACTGTTTCCGCCCGAACAGCTTGGTCGATAAAGGTTAATGTGTCCGTAAAGACAAAGTGGACCAGCGGTTTAGTTCGACCTTAGGCACGGCCCAGCGACGGGAGACGCGTGGCTTTCGCGCCTTGGGTGAGCAGGCCTGGCCACAGCCGCGCCGCCAGTACCCCCGCCGCCAGCGCGATCGGCCGTTCCGAGAGACGCTGCATTCGCATCGCCATTCGTACTTGCGGGCCGACATGGCGCGCCAGTTGCCGATGAAACTGCGTGGCGGTCTTGCCCTGTATCAGGCTCTGCGCCGCGAGGCGGGCGCTGCGCAGCGCGACCGACATGCCATCGCCGCTGAGTGATGCAGTCATCGCGGCCTGGTCGCCCAGGCGCCATACCTCTTCCGGCCCATCCTGCTCGCCGGACAGGACGTAGCCGTAAGGCAGATTGGCGATGGCGAGCGGCTTTGCGAACAGCGGCTGCGCGGAGCCGAGCAGGCGGGCAAAGGCGGGTTGCGGCATGAGGTCTGCCAGCAGCGCTTCCCACGTGCCGCCCACGCGCGTCAGCTGGCTGCGCTGGACCACGAGGCACAAGTTCGCATCGCGCGTGCCGACGCGCTGAAGCCCCGCGTAACCGGTGCCGAGCAGCATGAGATCGATCGAGCGATCGAGTTCGATCAAGGCTGGCGCGGGGAGACGCCAATGCATCTTGAAGCCGACGTAACCATCCTTCGTGGACGGTGCGGCGCGGGGCATCGCGCGCATGTCGTGCTTGCCGGTGGCCAGCAGGATCGCATTGCTCTCGCGGTTCTGGTCAGAGGCCAGAACGGTGTAGCCCTGGATGCCGGTGACACGCACCCCGCGCATCACTTCAGCTCCGGCATCGGCGGCCGTTTCCAGCAAGGCTTCGTCCAGCACCCGACGGCTAAGCCCATACGCCAGAAAGGGCAGGCGCGCTTCGACAGTGTGGCGGCCGCGATGCACGCGTACACGGTCGATCGGCACGCCGCCCAGCCGCTCGGGCGGCAGGCCCAGGCTGGCCAGATCCTCGCACGCTTCCACCGACAGGAACTCGCCGCAGACCTTTTCGTGAGGGCCGGTCTCCCGTTCCAGCACGGTGACGCCATGACCGGCACGCGCCAGCCGGGTCGCCACCGCTCCTCCGGCGAGACCGCCGCCGATGACGATCGCTGAGCCTACCACTGTCGCCGCTCGACACAAAAGCGGAAGGGGAAGCGCCAGCGGATCTTAGCGACATCGGCCACGCCGGCCTCCGTCAGCAAGGTTTGCCAATCCGCGCGACGAAAGCTGCGGGCGATGGAGAGAGGGCCATCGTGCCGCACGAAGCGATGCCAGCCCGCAATACGCGCCATGACGGTGAAGGCGTGCCAGGGCAGGGCGTGGCGGTGCAGATCATTGATGAACCAGCCGCTACGCGCGGTATCTTCCATCCACCGCACGAACCGCACGATCTCCGGATCGGCCATGTGGTGCGTGACGAGCGAACTGATGATGAGGTCAGGCCGCTCCCGTTCGCTCCACGCATAGGCATCGCCGGTGACCCATTCGATCCGCATGTCATCAGGCGTCATCATACTGGCGGCGGGCTCGCTACGGGGGTTGAGGTCGATACCGACCAATCGTGCCGAGCGACCTTTGCGTTTCAGCATCCGGGCGATCCGCCGCAGCATGTCACCGGCGCCGAACCCCACGTCGAGGATGGTCGGATCGCCCGGCAAGTTCGCGAGTGCTTCAGCTAGAAACCTCAGCGTCGGTTGGCGCGCCAGAGTTACGGTATTGACGCGCGCCAGGTCGGCCATGCACGCGGCAAAGTCCTGCGTCGAAACGTTATCACCGTCCATCAGCTCGGGCGCGAGCGAGCGGCGGGAGAAATCCGGCATCGTCAAAGCAGGTTGAAGCGAAAGCTCTCGGCGGCGAGGCCGGGGCCGAAAGCCATGCCAATCCCGGACTGTGGCGGAGTGCCCGGCGTCTTCCCGGCCATCATCCGCGCCAGCACGAACATCAGCGTGGCCGAAGACATGTTGCCGTTCTCGCGCAGCACCGCGCGTGACGGGGCGAGCGCTTGGGCCGGCAACTCAAGCCCCCGCTCCACCGCATCCAGGATCGAGCGCCCGCCGGCGTGGACGGCCCACAAGTCATAGTCTGCCACCGCCTGTCCGCGCAGGATGCCGTCCGGCGCATTGCGGCTGCGCTCCATCCCCAGGGCTTCTGCGATGCGGGCGGGCACGTGGCCATCCAGATGCATCAGAAAGCCCTGGTCGGTGATGTGCCAGGTGATCAGGTCCGCCGATCCGGGGATCGACGCGGCGCGAAAATCGAGCAGGGCGATGCCCTTGGGTTCGGCAGTCACCAACGCGGCCGAAGCACCATCGCTGAACAGCAGCATCGCCAGCAATTTGTCGAGATCCTGCGTCTCCTGCAAATGCAGCGTGCACAGCTCCACATTCACCACCAGCACCCGCGCCTCGGGCGTGGAGCGCACGATGTGGTGGGCCAGCCGCAGCGAATTCACGGCGGCATAGCAGCCCATGAAACCCACCAACGTGCGCTCTGCCGAAGGATCGATGCCGGTGCGCTTGATCAGAATCTGGTCCAGTCCCGGAGCGACGAAGCCTGTGCAACTGGCCACGATGACGTGGGTGATCCCTTGGTCCGTGATGTCGCCATCCAGCTGGCCGATCGCATCCAGTGCCAGTTCGGGCGCCCACTTCTCATACTGCCGCATCCGCGATGACGTGCCGGGATAGGCGCCCGGGGCGTAGAAACTGTCGGCATGTTCGTAGCCATCGTCCACCGCATCACCGCTGCGGATAAAGGAATAGCGCCGGTCGATCGCGGAGCGCTTTG
The DNA here is from genome assembly GCF_964277725.1 of uncultured Novosphingobium sp. Lineage (NCBI taxonomy): Bacteria > Pseudomonadati > Pseudomonadota > Alphaproteobacteria > Sphingomonadales > Sphingomonadaceae > Novosphingobium > uncultured Novosphingobium sp. Next base: position 13,599 of record NZ_CAXYKL010000108.1, read on the forward strand.
CCATGCGATCATAGATCGCCCGCTTGCGCGGGTCAGGCAGCATGTGATCGACAAGGCCATGGTAGGCGGCGTGAATCTCATGCGGGGGGAGTGCGGTGCCGATCGCGTTGATGTGCGCCGTGGCGGGGGCGTGCCGTGCCGGATGTCCGGTCATTATCATATTTGTCGCTTCCCTGCGGAGGGGCGAGGAGCGCCGACCGCAATGAGATGATAACGACGCCGCGCGCGGAATGCTGCGCGTCTTTGTGGGCGGCGACAAAAGAATATGGCCCGCCGCGCGGGGAAGCGCGACGGGCCATGGTTTTCCTCCCCAGGAAAACGGTGAGCGGGTCGGCCTAAGGACCGAACCCGCGCCTGCGATCAGCGGCGAACGGCGCTGCCCAAGCGATGGTAGAGATTGGAATACTTGGACGAGATCGGATCGTCCTCATGCGCCTTTATGTAAAACATCACGGCTTCCTGCAGCAGCTTGAAATCTTCGTTCGAAAGTACCGCGCGGGCGCGGCTCGGTTCGGTCGTGATGGTAGTGGTCATCGCACGTTTCCTTTCCTGCATCGCGCTGGTTCGTGACCTCGCCATCCCGGCGCTTGATCGGGATGACGAGGGGTTTCTTTCGGTCGTCCGCTCACCTCAGACGGCAGCGAACTGGTTCCCCGCTGTTGCCTTAGGCGGCAGCAAACTGGTTCATAGTATTGTGCGCGCCGCCGGCCTTGAGAGCGGCTTCACCGGCGAAGTATTCCTTGTGATCATCGCCGATGTCCGAGCCGGCCATGTTCTGGTGACGGACGCAAGCGATGCCCTGGCGGATTTCTTCGCGCTGGACGCCCTTGACGTAGCCGAGCATGCCCGCCTCGCCGAAGTACTCCTTGGCCAGGTTGTCGGTCGACAGCGCGGCGGTGTGGTAGGTCGGCAGCGTGATGAGGTGGTGGAAGATCCCCGCCTCGCGCGCCGCATCGCGCTGGAAGGTACGGATGCGCTCGTCAGCCTCGATGCCCAGCTCGGTGCCGTCATAGTCCACGCTCATCAGGCGCGTACGGTCGTAAGCCGAGACGTCCTTGCCTTCCGACTGCCAGCGGTCGAACACCTGCTGGCGGAAGTTCAGCGTCCAGTTGAAGCTGGGCGAGTTGTTGTAGACCAGCTTGGCGTTCGGGATCACCTCGCGGATGCGGCTGACCATGCCGCCGATCTGCGCGATGTGGGGCTTCTCGGTCTCGATCCACAGCAGGTCCGCGCCCTTTTCCAGAGCCTCGATGCAGTCCAGCACGCAGCGGTCCTCGCCAGTTCCGGGGCGGAACTGGTAGAGGTTGGACGGCAGGCGCTTGGGCTTCAGCAGCTTGCCGCCGCGGCTGATCAGGACCTCGCCATGCTCGATCGTGCTGACTTCGTCGCAATCGAGGAACGAGTTGTACTGATCGCCGATATCGCCCGGCTCGCGGGTGTAGGCGATCTGCTTGGTGAGGCCAGCGCCCAGCGAGTCGGTGCGGGCAACGATCAGGCCGTCATCCACGCCCATTTCCATAAAAGCATAGCGGATGGCGCGGATCTTCGCGATGAAGTCCTCGTGCGGGACGGTGACCTTGCCGTCCTGGTGGCCGCACTGCTTCTCGTCGGAAACCTGGTTCTCGATCTGCAGGCAGCAGGCGCCGGCTTCGATGAACTTCTTGGCGAGCAGGTAGGTCGCCTCGGCGTTGCCGAAACCGGCGTCGATGTCGGCGATGATCGGCACGACGTGGGTTTCGTAGTTGTCGATAGCGTGCTCGATGCGCTTGGCTTCGACTTCGTCGCCGGCTGCACGCGCCTTGTCGAGATCGCGGAACAGGCCGCCCAGTTCGCGGGCGTCGGCCTGCTTCAAGAAGGTGTACAGTTCCGAAACCAGGGCCGGAACCGAAGTCTTCTCGTGCATCGACTGGTCGGGCAGGGGGCCGAACTCCGAACGCAGCGCGGCGACCATCCAGCCCGACAGGTAGAGGTAGCGGCCCTTTGTGGTGCCGAAGTGCTTCTTGATGCTGATCAGCTTTTGCTGACCGATGAAGCCGTGCCAGCAGCCCAGCGACTGCGTGTAGTTCGCAGGATCGGCGTCGTATGCGGCCATGTCGGCGCGCATCACCTTGGCGGTGTACTTCGCGATATCGAGGCCGGTGCGGAACTTGTTCTGCAGGCGCATGCGTGCGACGGACTCGGCTTCGATCCCGTTCCAGTTGGGTTCGTTGCCAATGGCGGTGCCGGCCTCGGCGATGGTCTGCTGATACGTCACGTGTCTTTCCCCGATCTTCTTTAAGAGCGTGGCCCGTCTTCTATGCAACGGCTCGACAGCGGGAAACCGCCAGTGGTGTCAGCGTGTCAAACTTTACAAAAGTTCTTTGTAAAGTTGTGCGGCTATGACAAGTATTGCGGTCATGGCAGAAACCCGTCCTCTTTACCTCGGTCCTCGTCTGCGGCGATTGCGCCGGGAGCTTGGCCTGACTCAGCAAGTCATGGCCGAAGACCTGGGCATCTCTCCTTCCTATGTGGCACTGCTGGAACGCAATCAGCGCCCGGTCACGGCGGACATGCTGCTGCGCCTCGCCCGCACCTATCGCATGGATGTGACAGACCTCGCCAACGAGGATGGTGAGACATACACCCGCCGTATCGCCGAAGTGTTGCGCGATCCCATCTTCTCGGACATCGACCTGCCGCCGCTGGAAACGGCCGACTTGGCCACCAGCTTCCCCGGCATTTCCGAAGCCTTGCTGCGCCTGCATGGGGCTTACGTGCGTGAACAGCAGGCGCTGGCGCAGCGCGCGGCGGGCGAGGGGGATGCGCAAGACCGCGATCCTCTGGCCGAGGCGCAGGGCTACTTCGCCAAGAACCGCAATTACTTCGATGCGCTGGATCGCCAGGCGGAGCAGCTTGCGCAAGAGATCGAGGCGGAGGGCGGCGCGGCGAAGTTCCTGGCGAAAAAGGGGGTGCGCGTGCGCTTCTTGCCGCCCGAGGTCCTGCTCCACGCCTTGCGTCGGTTCGACCGGCACAATCAGCAATTGCTGATCGCCGACACGCTGGATGCGGCCAGCCGCGCGTTCCAGATTGCGATACACATCGCCTACACGGAAATGCGTTCGGAGCTGGGGCGGCTTGTACGCCAGCAGCCGTTCTCCACGCAGACCGCGGAGGCGTTGGTCAAGCGCGGCCTGGCTGCTTACGCTGCTGGTGCAATCGTGATGCCGTATGAACGCTTCGCCAAGATCGTCGAGGCGCGCAGCTACGATATCGGGGCGATCCGGGGGGTGTTTGGCGCCAGTTTCGAGCAGGTGGCGCATCGCCTCACCACGTTGCAACGGCCGGGGCAGGAGGGTGTCCCCTTCTTCTTTTTGCGCGTAGACGAGGCGGGCAATGTCGCCAAGCGTCTGGATGGCGCGGGCTTTTCCTTCGCGGCGCATGGCGGTGGCTGCCCCTTGTGGAACCTGCATCAGGCGTTTCGTCGGCCTGGCGAAGTGCTGACGCAGTGGCTGGAACTGCCGGACGGGCAGCGCTTCTTCTCCATCGCGCGGACGGCCGGAGCATCGGGTGGCGGTCACGGGCGTCCGCGCATGCAGCACGCAGTGGCTCTGGCGTGTGCGGCGCATGACGCGGACAAGCTGGTTTATGCTCGGAGCGAGCAACCCGCCGTGCCCACGCCTATCGGGGTCACCTGCCGCCTGTGCCATCGCGCGGAGTGCGAGGCGCGTTCGGCGCCGCCGATCGGACGGGAGATCCTGACGGACGAGTACCGGCGGCCTGCGCAGCCGTTCGCTTTCGCAGAAAGCTAGGCGTCTGACGCGGTTGGCGGGTGGCTGGTCCTAGGCGTAGCTCTTTTTCATGCCAATGCCTGACGCAGTGTTCGCCAGCCCCAGTCGCGCGCCCTGTCAAACCGGGCGGGCTGACCTATATCAATCGGCCATGCCCGCCCCCGATCTCAAGCCACGCAAACGCGCCCGCCTGACTATCGCGGTGGCGGTTCTGGGGCTGCACGTGGCGGCGATCGTAGCGCTGGTCGCGGCCTTTGCGCCTTCATTGGGAGACGCGGCCCTGCGGCCCGTCCTGCAGGCGGTAAACGTCACGCTCGCAACCTCATCGCCACCTCCTCCGCCGCCGCCCGCGCCCCGGCCAAGTCCGAGCAATGCGGTGGCGCAAGCGCAAGGAGCCGCCGCTCCGCCTGCCAAGAAAGCACGCCCCCGCGAAGTCGCGGCGCCCGCGCCCCGGATCGTGATCGCCACGCCGCCCGCACCCCCCATCGCGGGGGAAGGAGCGGCGAACCGCGCCGGAGCCAGCGCCGCCGGAGCAGGAACAGGCGCTGTCGGCATCGGGCAGGGCACGGGCGCCGGTGGTAGCGGAACCGGCACGGGCGGCGGGGGAGGCGCGGCCAAAGCCGTGAAGATCGCCGGTGATATCGTTTCCGCCCGCGATTATCCACGACGCACTCGTGACTTGCGTCTTGGCAGCGCGGTGACGATCGCCCTGACGGTGGGTGCGGATGGCAGGCCCACCGCTTGCCGCATCGTCAGGCCAAGCCGCGACCCGGAGGCTGATCGCATCACCTGCGACCTGGCGACGAGCCGGTTCCGGTTCCGTCCGGCTCGCAATGCCGCAGGGGAGCCGGTCGCCTCGATCTACGGCTGGCAACAGCGTTGGTTCACTCCGGAACGCAATTGAGGCAAGATCGCTTTATGTTCTTCCAACCGCTATTCAGCCCGGACTTTCGATGATCGCGCATACCATCCAGTTGGCGCTGGCTCCCGTTTTCGTCCTGGTTGCGATCGGGAACATCCTGAACCTGCTGTCCACGCGCCTCAGCCGCGTGGTCGACAGGGCGCGCGTGCTGCAGGAACGGCACACCGCCACGACGGGCTTGGAACATGACATGGTCGTCACCGAAATCCGGCTGATCGACCGGCGCATGGCACTAAGCACCAGCGCGATCCGCCTGCTGGTGCTCTCCGGCCTGTTCATCGGCTTCACCGTGGCGCTGCTGTTCGTGGAGGAGATGACGCACACCAACTTGCAGATCGCGGCAGCCGTCACCTTCGTGATCGCGCTGACGCTGCTGATGTGGGGCCTGGTGCTGTTCCTGCGCGAAACGCAAGTCGCCGCGCTGGCCCTACGGATCCCGCGCGACTACTTGGAATTACACCGCAATATCTAGCGGGACGGAAGGGGGAACGCCTCGATCCCCCCGCTGCCGATGAAGCCTCAGGCGGCCAGATCGAACGGCGCGATCTCGCCCGAGAGGTACAGCTTCTTCGCCTTCGCGCGGCT
>NZ_CAXYKL010000109.1:0-2716 GCF_964277725.1 uncultured Novosphingobium sp.
AAACTAAACATGCCGTTGAAAGCAACGTCCCGTCCGGTGAAACGCCGTATATGCAACACTAACGAGTCGGTCAAACACCAATTTCAAAAAAGTTTCATCTCAGGGCCAAACCCCGAAAAAAATGACGCGTTTCCTCCTGTATGAGCCCCAGGGCCGGGTTGTGAGGACACATCGAATGACAACCCCAGCACCGCTCGAGTTTCCTCGCCCTCGCTACGAGAGCCAAGCGTCGGGCGAGAGCTTCTGGAGTGAACGCCCAGGATTCTACTCGTCGCGCAGCTCCTAAATATCTAAGAGGTCGCATCCACCATTCTCCGCATCGAGGATGTTGACGATGTGACGCCGAATCCGATCGGGGCCGACGCTGCCGATCGCCAGCGCATCGTGACTGACGTCAATCTCGATCCGGTCTTGCTTCTTGCGCCGCCTGTTGCGTCGTTCGCCGGTCCAGTATGGGTACCACGCTGACGGGCGTCGAGAAGCAGGTTTCCCGCGATTTCTAGTCCGTCGCCATGCCTGAGGCAACCTTGTCCAGCTCCTCGAAGCTGTGGACCCAGAAGAACTCGTCAAAGTAAAAATTGCCGTGACGCCCGGGCGGTGCGGAAGTTTGTGACCAGGAAGTTCCGCTCGGCCGCGGCTTCCTCGGCCGGGCGCAGGTTCGAGGTGATCAGCATCAGATTGCCGGTCAGCGTGACGCTGACCAGCTTGGCGAAGCTGATGATGTAGGCCTTGAACTGACGAGCCTTTCTCCGGCGAGCTGGTGAACTTCTGCTTTTTCCAGTACGGCGTCGCGCCGACTGAATACTTTGCGTCTACTGATGCGGATCGAGTTATCACGTGCAGCGACGTACCTTATCGGCCACTTCCGATCGGCTGGGGCAAGATCAAATCGTCGGGATGGCTCGACAAGGCGACCGTGCCAATAACCCAGGCCTGCATAAGATTCCGGCGCTTCTTAAAAAAAGCGGTACGCAGATAGGCTGCCTTGGCCTTGCCCTCGACGGCGTGAGCAAGCGACGCCTCAGCCACGGCATCAGCGACCTCGGTCTCCTGGGCGACCCAGTCTCGAAAGGTCGATCGAAATCCGTGGGCGGTGATGCCCGGTGCCATCCCGCGAACGAGTTCGAGCAGCGCCATATCCGAGAACCGCGCTTTCCACCGCGCCAGGAAACACGAGATCGCAGTCCTAAACCCGGAGAGCGCGCGCACGACGAAACAGATCGGCTACCTGCCTCGAAAGTGGTACGGTATGCTGAACGCCCATCTTATGCGGCCTTCGGGAATGGTCCACAGAGTGAGATCGTCATTCAGTTCTGATCAGACCGCGCCGCGAATCTCGCCGGACCGAACGGCCGTCAGGATCGCCCCCCTCCAGCGCAAGCGTGCTGGCGCAGGCGGGCTTTCCTCGGAGACGCTGAAGGAATTCTACCACTTGGGCATGGGGCAGCGTCCCGAACTAAGCCTTCTTCTTGAATTGTCTCGGCAGCCCCTTCGAGATCGAGCGCATCGGCGCTTCGCTGTCGCGCAGTCTGTTAGCGTAACATCAATCGAGCACTGTACCGATCCGCTGGCGCACCCGGCGGACGGTCTCGGGGATCTCAAGCCATATCTCCGCCAGCACGTCGCGGATCAGCGGGCCGTCGATCTTGTCGACCTTCACCTTGCCGAGCAACGAATAGGCATAGAGTTCAAGTGTCTTGATCTATTGCCTGGTGTGTTTGCCGTTTTTCCAACTCTTCACCCTTTCGGCATGGGCCTTTTTGACCGCCTGCTCGAACGTTAGCACGACCCGCCGGACCTTGCGGCGCTCCTCGAGCGGATCGACCCCAGCGGCAGCCAGTTTCTTGGCTGCCGCTGCCTCCAGTCGCGCCGTTTTGACCGGCACATAACGTGCGTCGCCAAGGCCGATATCGCGCCGCGTGCCATTCACCTGGATGCGCAATCCCCAGCTTTTCCCGCTCGATGGCGAGACTTTCAACTAGAGACCCTCACCGTCGGGATAGCGTCCCGGCTCGGTCAGTTCTCCGATGATGGTCGCATCGAGATTTTCTCATCGGCATGAATCTAGCATCAGCTGTCGCCGATTTGAAGCCTCTTCGCTCGTCCCAGTCCCACAGCCAGTCCCACAAGCGTTTTCGAACGGGGACGAATGAGGCCGATCGCTAGCGGATTAAAATGCCAGTTTTTAAATGGTTTTCGCTGATTTTCCGGTCGCCATCGAATGGTGGTGACCAGCGGAATGCCGGAGCGGGAGTCTCCCACCATAGACTGTTTTCATTGCATATTTTTAGATTTTCCTAACGCTTTCATGAGGAACGGCATAAGAATGTCTTTCATCCACGGCGACCGATCCCCTACAATGGCAATCTTCTATAGCCGGCAAGGCTTAGCTCTGTTCGTGTCTGCGCCTTGTTGTTAGAACGTGGCTGCCGCACTTGATTTTACGCCACGCGCGAGAAGCTCGGGCGAGCTCGTCACCAATGCATAAGTTGCCGAGTTTCCATGCCAACTACATCATTGTTGATAATGGCTGATCGCGGGACGCGAGCTGCCATTCCGGCTTGGATCTTGGCAAGTCCTCTTTCGCTAAAAACCGACGTTCGCTCGTTCGGCCCTCGAAGGTAGGACCATAACCCCAGCATGATGACCGCATTCCGATCTGGTTCAATGGACCTGCCTAGACCTACGCCGCCATCGATCCGCAGGATTCGAACGA
>NZ_CAXYKL010000110.1:0-8186 GCF_964277725.1 uncultured Novosphingobium sp.
CTGCCACCCTGGTCCGTGACGGTCATGACTTCTCGGTGTCGGTCAACATCTCCGCGCAGCTGCTGCGTAACCCGCGTCTGCCCAGGATGATCGCCGAGACCTTGGCCGCTCACGATCTGCCGGCACGGCATCTGACGCTGGAGATTACCGAGACCGATCGACTCGATCGATCAGCTAAAACCTTGCAGATGATGGAAGAGTTGGTTGCTGCGGGCCTGCGCTTGTCCATTGACGACTTTGGTACCGGCAATGCCACAATCGATTACTTGCGCTACCTGCCCGCAGCGGAGGTGAAGATCGACAAGGTGTTCATCCGCGATGTGGATACGAATACTGGCGATCATTTGCTGGTGCAGTCGATCATTGAGATGGCGCACTCGCTTGGTCGTGAAGTTGTCGCAGAAGGCGTTGAAACCGCAGTGGCCATGGCCGTGCTGAAAAGCCTACAATGCGATCAAGTTCAGGGATACTACGTAGGTAGACCTGTGCCATTTCGAGATTTTGTCACGCAACTGCAGGACACGCGCACCCGGTCTTCTGGTTAATTAAACGTTGCTGCTACTTTAAGGTTTTGGTAACCCTATGCCCATCGCAGAAAACTGCGAGTGGCAAACCATGGGGTCTGAAACATGTTCTGGGGCTGGCAGAACTTCTGATCTAGCTCTTCGATATCAGTGAGTTGTTGCGCTGTACGTCGAAGAGCTAGGAAAAACATCGGCGATCCCAACAACTAAAGGATCGTAGCTATTTCTGACACTTAACTGTGTCGGGTGGGCGTCGCGGGCGTAAGCTCGAGGCGCCTTCAATGTTTTTGGATAGCGCAATAGTCGGCACGCGCAGCTCATCGCGGTTCTATCCGCGATTCGTCTCAGCGATGTGGATCAAATGGTGCGAATCAGTCTTCGCCGTGGCCGAGCGCCAGATACTCGGCACTCTGCATTTCATTGAGCCGGCTTACCGTTCGCTCGAATTCAAAGCGGCCGTTGCCCGCCTGGTAAAGGTCTTCCGGCTCGGCATCGGCGGCGGCGATCAGCTTCACCTTATTTTCGTACAAAGCGTCGATCAGCGTCACGAAGCGCGCGGCCTCGTTGCGCATGTCGGGGCCCATCTTGGGAATGCCGACGATGATCACCGTGTGGTACGTGCGGGCAATTGCCAGGTAGTCGGCGGCACCGCGCGGTTCACCACAAAGGCGCTTGAAGCTGAAAACGCCCACGCCCTTCAAACTCTTGGGAACGTGGAGCTTGCGTCCACCGCCCAGATCGAGGTCGGTGGACGGCACATGATCGGCATCTTCGGGCGGATAGTCGGTGAGGCGATAGAACGCTTCGCGCGTCTGTTCGGTCGCCGGATCGCCAAGGGGGGTGTGCCAGGTGTCCATGCCGCCCAATCGCTGCAGCCGATAGTCGGTCGGCCCATCCAGCGTCATGATATCGAGATCGCCCTCGATCAGCGCTATGAACGGCAGGAAGTGCTCGCGATTGAGCCCGTCTTTATAGAGCTGCGATGGCGCGCGGTTCGAGGTGGTGACGATCGTCACCTGCTCGTCGCGGATCAGCGCGGTGAACAGCCTGCTCATGATCATCGCATCGGCGGAGTTGTTCACCACCATCTCGTCAAAGGCGAGGCAGCGCAGGTTGCGGCCGATCGTAGCGGCGACGGGGAGGATGGGGTCGCCCGCTTCCTTCTTGCGCTCTTCGCGCAGCAGGGCGTGTACTTCCAGCATGAAGGCATGGAAGTGGACGCGACGTTTCTCGGAGATGGCCAGGGTCTGATGGAACAAGTCCATCAGCATCGACTTGCCCCGGCCGACGCCGCCCCACATGTACACGCCCCGCGGCGATTGCGCCTTGCGCCGCATCAGTCGCCCGATCAGCCCGATCGCGGCATCGCCTTTTTCCAGTTCGCGCTGCAGTTGTTCCAGGCGCTCGGCAGCGGCGGCCTGGTCCGGGTCCACCCGCAGTTCACCCGTCGCGACCAGCGCCTCGTATCGATCGAGGACCCCGGTCATTTCCGAGGCAGCTTGCGCACGGTGCCCATGAAGCTGGCGGTCATGGCGCCGTCCTGTTCCACGGTGCCACGCAGGAACACCAGCCGGCCGGTCTCCTTCATCACCTCGCACACGGCATCGACCGGCATGCCGATCCGCGCGGCGCCGACGAACTGCGTGTTCACATCAAGGGTGACTGCGCTGGCCGCATCGGCATTCAGGAGGAAATGAACAGCGGCGAAGAAGCTGATGTCGATCAGTGAGAGCGTGACCCCGCCATGGAGATTGCCATGAGCGTTTCCGTGATGCCTCGCCGTCTCCAGCATACGGACGCGTACCGTCCGATCGCTTTCCGTCCGGGCGATCAACTGACCCATGACGGCCCCGTTGAATAGCTCCGGGTCGGTGATCGACCAGGTCAGCCAGCCCGGATGATCCGGCACGGGATCGCAAATGAAGCCCTGGTAATCGCTCATCGCCCCATGGTCTTTCGCCCTGGCCGGTCGCGAACCGGGCTCAAGATCAGACCTGGCGTTCCGCCTGCATCTTTTTGATCTCGGCGATGGCGCGCGCAGGGCTGAGACCCTTGGGGCACACGTTGGCGCAATTCATGATCGTGTGGCAGCGATAGAGGCGGAAGGGATCTTCCAGCTCGTCCAGGCGCTCACCCGTCATTTCATCGCGGCTGTCGGCCAGCCAGCGATAGGCCTGCAGCAGGATCGCCGGGCCGAGGAACTTATCGGAATTCCACCAGTAGCTGGGGCACGATGTGGAGCAGCAGGCGCACAGGATGCACTCATAGAGGCCGTCCAGCTTCTCACGCTGTTCCGGGCTCTGCAGCCGCTCCTTGCCCGAAGGCGTGGTGGAAACCGTCTGCAGCCAGGGGCGGATCGAGGCGTACTGCGCGTAGAAGTGCGTGAAATCAGGAACAAGGTCCTTGATGACTTCCATGTGCGGCAGCGGCGTGATGCGCACTTCACCCTTGAGGTCTTCGATCGCGGTGGTGCAGGCCAGGCCATTGCGGCCGTTCATGTTCATTGCGCACGAACCGCAGATACCTTCACGGCAAGAACGACGGAAAGTGAGCGTTGGGTCCTGCTCGCTCTTCATCTTGATGAGCGCGTCCAGAACCATCGGGCCGCAGTTATCGAGGTCGATCTCAAACGTATCGTACCGGGGATTTTCGCCGCTATCGGGATCATAGCGATAGACGGTGAATTTCTTGACCTTCGTCGCACCCTCAGCCTTGTGGACGTTGCCACGCTTCTTGATCTTGCTGTTGGCCGGGAGGGTGAACTGCGCCATCGACGTTTCCTGTGATCTTGCAATGCGGCATTCACCGCGATTGTCCCTCCATCTAGCGAAAGTTCGGGCGGGGGCAAGGGTAGAGATGGTGCATGTTCTGCAAGGGCAATTGCATCGCGTTGGTAATGGATACCCGCCCGGCATGAGCTTACGGGCACTTCTCTGCCGAAGCGGGCTCGGTTAGCGCATCCATATGACCAAGAAGACGGCCTGTGTATTCGGAGCCAGCGGCGGAATCGGCGCGGCGCTGGTGTCGCAACTTGCGGCGCGAGACGATATCGCGATCGTCCACGCTGGCGCGCGCCGGCAGGTGGATGGCGGCGCCAAGGTGCGGCCGTTCCGCTTCGACTTGCTGGACGAAGCCTCTATCCAGGATGCGGCGCAAGGCATGGCGGACAACCCGCCGGACCTGGTGATCGTGGCCACCGGCGTCCTGGCGTTCGAGGGCGGGGCAGGGCCGGAAAAGTCCCTGAAAGCGATCGATCCTGCGGCCATGGCGCAGATGTTGGCGGTCAACACCATTGGTCCCGCAGTGATCGCCAAGCACATGCTGCCGTTGCTGCCGCGCGATCACCGGGGTGTGTTCGCGGCGCTGTCGGCGCGCGTCGGATCGATCGGCGACAACCGCCTGGGCGGGTGGCACAGCTACCGGGCATCGAAGGCGGCGCTCAACATGCTGCTGCGAAATTTCGCCATAGAGCTGCGGCGCACGCACAAGGAGGCGATCGTGGTCGGCCTGCACCCCGGCACCGTGGACACCGCGCTTTCGCATCCTTTTCAGCGCAACGTGCCAGAGGGACAACTGACCACGCCGCAACAGGCGGCCACCAACCTGCTGTCGGTGATCGACGGCCTGACGGCGGTGCAGAGCGGCGACGTGTTCGCCTGGGATGGTGAGCCGATCCCTTTCTGACGCTGATGCCGCCGGTGGGAGCCGGACCGTCTATCCTGAGTTCACATTCGCACACCGATACACGGGCCATGCCGTGTACGAGGAGGCGAATGGCACCGCAGAACGACCACCAGCGTGAGCATTTCTGGGACGGCCTGCGCGCGTTCCTGATGCTGCTGGGTATCCCTTATCACGTGGCGCTGTCCTACCAGCCGGGGCAGGACTTCATCGTCCACTCGGGCGAGGGTGTTGCCGGATTTCCCGAATTTGCCGAGGTGATCCACTTGTTCCGGATGCCGGCATTCTTCGTGATCGCGGGTTACTTCGCCTTGCTGCTGCTGGCGCGGCGACAGCCGACGGCATGGCTGAAGGGCCGCTATATGCGGCTGGGAGTGCCGTTCCTGACCTGCCTGGTCACGCTGATTCCGCTGATGAATCTGGCGTGCGAGCTTTCGAACCTGCCGTGGCCGGAGGCGCTGCGTTCATGGCGGGAAAACTCGCTGACCTCGGGCGGGTATTGGGTGCGGCACTTGTGGTTCATCGTGATCCTGCTCTACTTTTCGACCGCCAGCGCCTTGCTGGCACGACGCTTCCCCTGGGTGCGCCACGGCCTGGTCCCACCCCGCTGGGACGCGGCATGCGCCCGGCGATTCCTGCTGACATTGACGCTGCTGGGCGTGCTGGTCGGCGCCTGGGAAGCGCTGGCGGTGGAGGCGTTCTACAAGGCGGGCCTGGCGACGATGCTGCCCCAGCAGATCCTGCGGCTGGACGAGGTGATCATGTTCGCACCGTGGTTCTTGCTGGGCTGCCTGCTGGTCCGCGCGCCGATGATGCGGGAGCGAATGCAGCGGTTCTCGTGGCCGGTGGCCGTTGCCGGGCTGGGGGCGACCACGCTCTGGCTGATGGTCCATAAGGACGTCATGCCCATGACCGAACGGTTCATCGGCACGATGGCGGCGCTGGCGATCACGCAGGCGCTGATTGCGGTGGCATCGACGCTGCTCAATCGGCCGATGCCCGCGGTTAGGCGGCTGACCGACGCGTCTTTCGTGATCTACCTGTTCCACTTGCCGCTGATCGCGGTGCTGGTGTGGCTGGCGCAGCCGCTGCCGGTGCCGGCGCTGCTGAAGGCGCTGGGAATCACGGCGATGTCGTTCGGGCTGTCTTATGGGGTGTGGTCCGCCACTGCCCGCGTGCGCTCCATGGCGCTTTTGTTCGACGGTATCGTGCTCAAGCCCCGCCAGCCGCAGCCCGCATAAGAAAACACCCCCCGACGTGAGCCAGGGGGTGCGTTCATTCCGTAGTGCTCAAGGCGGCGTCAGGCGCCGAACGTGCGCTGCCACCACCCGCGGCGTGGCTTGCCGTCCGGACCGTCGATATCGCCCGAAGCCGCGTCGTCGGCGTCGGCCTGCTGCGGCTCGGCTGGCTTGGGCGAGGCAGCCTCGGCGGCGACCTCCACCGGCGCGGCGGCAGCGACAGCAGCCTTGGTGCGGCGCGTGCGCTTGGGCTTGGCCGGAGCTTCGGCCTCGGCTTCGGCAGCCGGGGCGTCCTTCGCGGCTTGCGCAGCAGCGGCTTCAGCTTCGATGTCAGCCTTCTTGCGACGCGTGCGCTTGGGCTTGGCAGGCGCTTCGGCCTCGGCCTCGGCAGGCGCGGCCGGAGCTTCCTTTGCAGCTTGCGCAGCAGCGGCCTCCGCCTCGATGTCGGCCTTCTTGCGGCGAGTGCGCTTGGGCTTGGCCGGGGGAGCTTCCGCCTCGGCCGCCACAGGCGCTTCCACCGCTACCGGCGCTTCCTCGACAGCGGCAGGAGCCTCGGCAGCCTCCGGTTCGGCCTCAGCCTCGCCATCGGCGGCTTCTTGCGTCTCGCCTTCGTCACCGGCGCGATCGCGACCGCCACGACGGCGACGACCACCACGGCGGCGGCGCTTGCGCGGACCATCACCGTCCTCGGACGCTTCGGCATCGGTCGCGGCGACGGCGGCATCCGCAGCTTCGGCGCTTTCGCCTGCTTCGGTGCTTTCGGCTTCCTCGGCGTCCGCATCATCCGAACCGGCTTCGGCTTCACCCTCGGCGCTTTCGTCACCCCGGTCACGATTGCGGCCACGGCGGCGCTTGCGGCGCTTGCGGCGGCCACCATCGTCACCTTCGCCGCGCGGCTCGCGTTCCTGCTCCTCGGCGGCTTCTTCCTCTTCCTCCTCCTCCTCGATCGGATAGTCGTCCTCGACATCCTCGGCGATCGGATCGAAGCGCGGCACGAACTCGTTGCGCGGGCCGGACGAGATCACGCGCATCTTCGCGCCTTCGTTCTCGCCTTCGGGGATCACTTCGACAGACACGCCATAGCGATGCTCGATGTCGCCCAGATCGGCGCGCTTGGCGTTGAGGAGGTAGATCGCCGCCTCGCTGCTGGCGAACAGCGAGATCACGATGCCGCGGCCCTTCGCCGCTTCGTCCTCGATCAGGCGCAATGCCGAGAGACCGGCGGAGCTGGCCGTGCGGACCAGGCCGGTGCCGTCGCAGTGCGGGCAGCCGCGCGTGGTAGCTTCCAGAACGCCGGTGCGCAGGCGCTGGCGGCTCATTTCCATCAGGCCGAAGCTGGAGATGCGGCCCACCTGGATGCGCGCGCGATCGTTGCGCAGCGCGTCCTTCATCGCTTTTTCGACCTTACGGACGTTGGATCCGTACTCCATGTCGATGAAGTCAATCACGACCAGGCCGGCCATGTCGCGCAAGCGCAACTGGCGGGCGATCTCATGCGCGGCTTCGAGGTTGGTGTTCACCGCCGTCGCCTCGATGCCGTACTCCTTGGTGGAGCGGCCCGAGTTGATGTCGATCGAAACCAGCGCCTCGGTCGGGTTGATGACGATGTAGCCACCCGAGCGCAGCTGCACGACCGGATCGTACATCGCGGTCAGCTGATCCTCGGCACCATAGCGCTGGAACAGGGGAACCGGGTCGGAGTAAGGCTTCACCTTGCGCCCGTGCGTGGGCATCAGCAGCTTCATGAAGTCCTTGGCGGCGCGATAACCGTCCTCACCCTCGACCACGATCTCTTCTATATCGCGGTTGTAGATGTCGCGGATGGCGCGCTTGATCAGATCGCTGTCCGAGTGGATCAGCGCCGGGGCGCTGGACCGCATCGTCGTTTCGCGAAGCTCGTCCCACAAGCGGGCGAGGTAATCGAAGTCACGCTTGATCTCGGTCTTGGTGCGCTGCAGGCCGGCGGTGCGCACGATGCAGCCCATGGAGCGGGGCAGGTCCAACTCCGCGATGATCGACTTTAGGCGCTTGCGATCGCTGGACGAGCTGATCTTGCGGCTGATACCGCCGCCGTGGCTGGAATTGGGCATCAGCACGCAGTAGCGACCGGCCAGGCTGAGGTAGGTGGTCAGCGCCGCGCCCTTGTTGCCGCGCTCTTCCTTGACGACCTGCACCAACAGCACCTGGCGGCGCTGGATCACATCCTGGATCTTGTAGCGGCGGCGCAGCGCCATGCGCTTGGCGCGCAGCTCGTCCGCTTCCTTGGAGCGGCCACCGCCGCCGTTGCGGCCCTGGCCCTGGCGACGGCCCCGGCCGCGACGGTGCGAGCGCTCGTCAGAAGAGCCTTCCTCAGCCGTATCGTGGTCCGAATCGTCCTCGTCGCCGCCGTCTTCCTCGCCGTCCTCGATCGTGGCGACTTCGTCCTTCTCGGACGTGTCAACCTCGGTCACACCGCCATCGCCGAACTCGTCATGATCGTCGGAGCCGTGATCGTCCTCATCGTCGGATTCGCTGGCGCGCAGCGCGGCTTCTTCCTCGGCGTGCGCGGCTTCTTCGGCCAGCAGCGCCTCACGGTCTTCCTTGGGGATCTGGTAGTAGTCAGGATGGATTTCGCTGAAGGCCAGGAAGCCATGGCGATTGCCGCCGAAATCGACGAACGCCGCCTGCAGCGACGGTTCTACCCGCGTGACTTTCGCGAGATAGATATTGCCCTTTATCTGCTTCCGGTCGGCCGACTCGAAGT
>NZ_CAXYKL010000111.1:0-5100 GCF_964277725.1 uncultured Novosphingobium sp.
CCATCGCTGCTGGACGACATCGTATCGTACATGCCCTTGCTAAAGCCGATTCCACCAACAGCGCCGGTCAGCTTGCCGGTGAGCTTCTTGGCCCAGCCCGCCAGCGACAGGTCGGACTCCTTCGGAAACGCCGGAGTGTTGAAGTAGCGGACGCTGGCTTCCAGAAGATCGACGCCGGCATCGGCAAGAGGACCCAGGATCTCTTCCAATTCCTGCGGGGTTTCGGCCAGACGCGCGCGGAAATCCTGTTGCTTCCATTGCGAGAAGCGGAAAATCAGCGGCTTATCGTCACCGATCGCGCGACGGCACGCCTTGATAACTTCGACGGCGAAAGACGTTCGCCCGGAACGATCACCGCCCCACCGGCCCGTACGGCGATTGGTTTCTTCCCAAAGGAAACTGTCGATCAGGTAGCCATGCGCGCCATGCAGCGCGAGCCCGTCGAACCCGGCGGCCATGGCCTGAGCGGCGGCACGGCCGAACCCTTCCACGACATCGGCAATTTCTTCATCGCTGGGCACCGGCATGTCGGTGGCGGCGATGAGCTTGGCCTTTTCGATATAATAGTCAGCCGCCTTCTCAGGATCACCATAATGGCCCGAAGGTGAGAAAGCCGGCGCCTCCGCATTGGGCATCCGCATCGGTCCCTGATGCCACAGCTGTGGGATGATCTTCGCGCCGGTAGGATGCACGGCGCGCACAACTCGCGCCCAAGCATCCACGGTATCCTGCCCGGCGAAAAGGGGCAGGTTCATTTCGCCAAGGCCGGTATCGCCAACCGCGGCCGGATGATCGGTGCCGATCGCTTCTGTCACGATCAGGCCAGTGCCACCTTCGCCCCGCCGCTGGTAATAGCCGACCACGTCGTCGCCCGGCAGATTGTCCGGGCAGAAGCTGCGAGTCATCGGCGCCATCACAAGGCGGTTCGGGATGGTCATGCCCCTGATAGTCAGAGGCTGAAGCAAAGGCGCAATGGGCGACAACTGCTGATCTTCCTTTACCAAGGTCATGATCTTCTCACTCTCAATATTTCAACTTGGCGATGCGTATCATAACGACCCAAGGCAAGAGCCGGACGAGATATCACGCTGGTGCTGTTGCACGATGGGCCGGCGTTATGACCGCCGACCCATTCAATATCTCAGTGCCCCATGCCGCTGCCACCGCCGGACAGTTCCTTCGCGATGGCACCCACCATCTCTTTCGCGTCCCCAAACAACATCTGCGTATTGGCGTTGAAGTAGATGGGGTTGTCGACACCTGCGAAACCGGCGCTCATCGACCGCTTGATGACGAACACCGAGCGAGCGCGGTCAGCCTCGATGATGGGCATGCCGGCAATGCCGCTGCTGGGGTCATCGCGCGCAGCCGGATTGATCGTATCGTTCGCGCCGATGATCAGAGCCACGTCGGTCTGCGGCATATCAGGATTGACGTCATCCAGCTCCACCAGCTGCTCATAAGGTACATTAGCTTCTGCCAGCAGGACATTCATATGGCCCGGCATGCGGCCAGCCACGGGGTGGATTGCGAACTTCACATCCACACCCTTTTTGGTGAGTGCCTGATAAAGTTCGCTGACTTTATGCTGGGCCTGGCTGACCGCCATGCCGTATCCAGGGATGATCACGACGGTGCTGGCGTTCTCCATCTGCAGCGCCGCTTCCTCGGCGGAGGCGGAGCGGACGACACGATCGTCCTTGCCGCTCACAGCACCCGCCGCCACCGCTCCGAAGCCGCCGAACATGACGTTAGCAAAGCTGCGGTTCATCGCCTTGCACATGATCAAGGCCAGGATGAAGCCCGAGGCGCCATCCAGCGCACCCGCCACGATCAGCAGCTTGTTACCCAGTGCAAAGCCCATCGCCGATGCGGCAAGGCCGGCATAGCTGTTGAGCAATGCGATAACCGTGGGCATGTCCGCACCGCCGATCGGGATGACCAGCAGCATGCCGAAGAGCAAGGCGATGGCGACGAAGATGGGGAACAGCCAGGTCTGCGTGGGATCCATCGTCAGCATCACGGCGATAGCGATGCCGGTGAGGGCAACTGCCCCGTTGACGATCCTCTGCCCAGGAAAGACCACGGCCTTGGAAGGAAGCAGGCCCTGGAGTTTGGCAAAGGCCACGACCGATGCGGTGCAGGTCAGGAAGCCCAGAATCATCTCGAACATCAGCGCGCCCATCACGAACGTGCCGGCGAACTGGGGCTGCGCATGCTTGTAGTACTCGGCCGCGCCGATCAGGCCGACGGCAAGAGCGCCGAAAGCATGGCTGATCGCTGTCCGCTGCGGGATCGCCGTCATCGGCATGAGCAACGCCATCGGGATACCGACAGCCGCACCGGCGACCATCGCCAGCACGATCAGGTCATAGCTGACGATATCATGGTGGATCAGGGCACCGATGATGGCGATCGCCATACCCGCTTCACCGGCGCGCACACCCCGGCGCGCGGTGGACGGGTGGCTCATCCACATCAGGGAGAGGATGAAGAGTGCGGAGGCCGCGATGGCGGCGAAGGGAACGAACATGTCCATCAGATCAGCCCTCCTTCCGCTTGAACATCTTGAGCATGCGGTCCGTGATCATGAAGCCAGACACCAGGTTCACCGTGGCGCAGAACACGGCGATCATGCCCAGCGTCTTGGCGAGGGGCGCGGCGCCCTCCTCACCCGTGATGTGGATCGCCCCGACGATCACCACCGCCGCGATCGCATTGGTCAGGCTCATCAACGGCGAGTGTAGCAGCGGCGAAACCTTTTTGATCAGTTGCAGGCCAAGAAAAGCCGCCAGAATGAAAACGAAGACATAATCGGGATTGAGAGCGGTCATGGTTATGTTCCCCCCGGAGATCAGATCAGGCGGCTTCCACCTGGGCGAAGCGCGAATGGACGATGCGTCCCTCACGCGTCAGGGTGACGGCTTCCACCAGCGGATCATCGGTCGGCATTGCCAGCACCTTGTCCGCCTTGTTCCAGAATGCCTCGATGAAGTTGTAGCAGTTGCGCGCGAACAGGTTTGAAGCGTCCGCCGCCAGGCGCGATGCGCCATCGGCCAGGCCGATGATCAGCACGCCATGCCGTTCCACGAGCTCGCCCAAGATAACGCCTTCGACATTGCCGCCGTTCTCTGCGGCCAGATCGACGATGACGCTGCCCTTCTTCATCGTGGCAATCTGCGCATCGCTGACAAGTCGCGGTGCCGGCCGGCCGGGGATCAGCGCCGTGGTGACGACGATGTCCTGCGTCGCGATATGACCAGAAACAAGCGCAGACTGGCGCTCAAGGTAGGCCGGGCTCATCTCGCCGGCATAGCCGCCCGCCGCCTTGGTGATTTCATCGCCTTCGCGCACGTCTTCGAAAATGGCCTTGGCGCCCAGAGATTGAATCTGCTCGCGCACTTCGGGGCGAACGTCAGTGGCGGAAACGATCGCACCAAGCCGACGTGCGGTGGCAATCGCCTGCAGCCCGGCGACACCCACGCCCATAACGAAAGCCTTGGCGGCGGGGATGGAACCTGCAGCGGTCGTCATCATCGGCAGGCAGCGGTTAAGCTCCGTCGCGGCGCGCACTACGGCATGATACCCGGCGAGGTTCGCCTGGCTGGAAAGGATGTCCATCGATTGCGCTCGGGTGATGCGCGGCAGCAATTCCAGGGCCATCGCCTCGATGCCGCGTTCAGCGTACGCGGACAAGCGCTGAGGATCGGCATAAGGAGCCAGGCCGCCAATGATCCTGGTGCCGGCCTTGATGCCGGCTAGCGCATCCGGAGCGGGCGGGCGGGCGGCCAGGATGATGTCAGACTGGCTGATCACGGTCTTTCGGTCGGCGATGATAACGCCTTGCGCAGCGTAAGCGGCATCGTCGAAGCCCGCGGACAAACCGGCACCGCTTTCTACCGCGATGTCGATCCCCAGCTTGGCGAACCGCGTGGCCGCTGCGGGAGCCATCGCGACACGATGCTCACCCGGTGCCAATTCCTTTAGAACTCCGATTTTCAAGGGCATTCACCCCTCCCCGCCAGAAAACTACGACCCTTGCGTCGAGTCATTTCGGGGAACGTCATAATCCAATGAAGAGATTAAATGCACTGGTATTTTTGCCATTACCACCCATTCACGGATGCGATGGCGGAAACTGATCTAATAACACGCACATTATAGGAACTTGTGATCGAGCGGTGCCCCAACGCAAAAATACGGCTATGAGCCTGGTCGAACGAGATGAAAGGTATCGATGAGCGTTCAAAAGCGCACTTCCCGCGAAAGCCTGGTCAATGGCGCGGTTGCGAAACTGCGCGAGATGATCGTCGCGCAGCCGCCCGAGGCGCAGATCGGTTCTCTGCCCGATCTGGCGAAAATCCTGGGCGTGGGTGTCGTGACCGTGCAGCAGGCGGCCCGTGTTCTAGAGCATGAAGGATTCCTTCAAGTCCGTCGTGGACCGGGCGGTGGCTACTACGGCACCCGCCCCGGCGCGGAAGGTTTGAGCCGGGCAATCTCGGGATTCCTGTCGCTTCACCACTCGGACTATCCAGAGGCGATTGACATCATCACGCTTCTGGATTGCGAGCTGATGGCCGCTGCCGCGCGCACGCCGGACGAAAAGGCGCGTCGAGAACTGACGAGTTTGATCAAGACGCTAGACGATCGCAACACGCCCGCGCAACGCGGCGCGTTCGATCAAAGCATGTTGGACATCCTTTACCTCATGGTTGACCGTCCGTTGATGGAACTGCTTTCCCGCATGGCAGTCCACCACTATGCGGAATATCCACGCGGCCCGTTGTATGGTGGCTCTGAGGGTAAGCAGCGCTGGCGGCGTGAGCGCCGCGGGATCATCTCGGCCATTCTCGATGGCGACCCGGAGCGCGCCCGTTTCGAAGCGCAACGCCGTCGGCGTGAAATTATGCGCAAGCTGGATGCCGGCCTTTAATCGCATCGTCGGTGCTCGCGGAACCATCCGTCCTCGCCCATGGGATCACGCCTATGATGAATTGGAGGCTACTGGATTGAATGTTTCCAGCAATGCTGGAAGGACGTGCGCAACTCATTTCCTCTCGCAATATCACGCAGGAACACCCATGACTGAAAACTCGGACG